>JAICRN010000022.1 GCA_025937335.1 Microcoleus sp. TY_ISSM_2_bin.22 | reverse complement strand
TAACTCACAAAGTATATATAATAAAATGCCAAATCACAAGTACGATCGACAAATTTGGAAAATCTTTAGCAGCTTAATATTAGGATTCGGATTGCAGGCATTATTCAGCATTCCCGCCTTAGCAGAAACGACAGATCCTGAAACAACAGCCAATAGTGAAAATTTGGAAGATCCAGTTAATGAATGGTATCAATTACCCGCACCGACAAATAATCTACCGGATAATTTCGATCGTAATCGCGATCGACAATCTGTCGGAAATTCTGACAATGTAGATGTAACTTCACCGGTAAACCCTACATCGGAGCCGCCCCTACCTATGGCGAGTGAGAGAGAAACTCACATATCCGAAGCCAGCGAAACGCAGCCCGCAGAAATACCTCCGTTAGTTGAAGAAAATAAATTAGAAAATTCCCCATTAATTTACCCTGCTGAAAACTCATTAGAACAAGTTACATCAGTTTCCCAACTCAGCGACGTACAGCCGACAGACTGGGCATTTCAAGCACTGCAATCCTTAGTAGAAAGATACGGCTGCATAGCTGGATACCCTGACGGAACCTATCGCGGAAACCGCGCTATAACGCGCTATGAATTTGCAGCCGGAGTCAATGCTTGTTTAGATACAATCCGCGAGTCCATCGCCAAATCAACTGAAAGTCTAGCTAAGCGAGACGACTTAATAAAACTGCAAAAATTGCAAGAAGAATTTGCAGCAGAAATTGCCACAATCCGAGGCAGAGTGGATGTGCTAGAAGCGCGAACTAGCGAACTAGAAGCCAATCAATTTTCGACCACAACTAAACTGTCGGGATTCACAATTTTTGGAATACAAGGGCGCACGCCGAACCGTGGGGATCGGACTCCCCGAGACGGCAAAAGGGATACCAAAGACCCCGGTACAAATGTCAACTCGATCAACTTTACTCAATTATATTTAACCACTCAATTTAGTCCTCGCAGTAACTTATTAATCGGTTTTTACAACCAGAAAGGAAGCAATTCACCACAATTAACCGAAGACGTAAACGTGGCTTATAATTTAGGCGAAACTCCTGGATTAACTATCAGCGACCTCAACTACCGCTTTCTTGTCAGCGACAAATTGGCAGTGTTTGCAGGGACAGCAGGAGTTAACATGGTTACCGGTTTTCGAGGGCCGAATCGCGCCGAAAGTGCAGCTTCCGGCCCCCTTTCTGCCTTCGCCCAAAGAAACCCTATTTTGAACACTGGTTTGGGTTTAGGCGGCATCGGCATTGACTGGCAATTGGCGAATCGAGCCAGTTTGCAAGCAGTTTATTCTACTAACATTCCCGGATTTTTTGTCAGTTCTAACGGATCTAAAGGACACAATACATTGGGCGTACAACTAACTCTGACGCCAGCAGATCCAGTTGATGTTACTGTCTATTATGTTAACGATTATTCGCCAGATGGTAATTTGATTAGTTTGGCAGGAGATCGCCAATTGACTGCTATCAATCCTAGCACAAATAAGTCCGAACCTCTGGAAACAAATGCAGTTGGAGCAAGTTTAAACTGGCGCATTTCATCGCGAGTTTCTCTGGGAGGTTGGGCTGGTTATACTAATTCTCGCATTCCGGGTAAATCTGGTACAGTAGCAACTACAAATTATATGGTTTTTTTAAATTTTCCCGATTTGTTTAAATCAGGAAATTTAGGAGGAATTTATATCGGGCAACCACCTAAAATTGTCAGCAGCAATTTACCTACAGGCAATAACGTTCCTGATTTTTTAGATACGGGTTTAGGGCGATCGGGCGGGCAACCGGGAACGACTACTCATGTAGAGGTATTCTACCGTTGGCAGGTGAATGATAATATCAGCGTCACCCCTGGATTGATCTTGATTTTTCAACCCGGTCACACTCCCGATAGCGACCCGATCTCAGTTGGTGTATTGAGAACTTCATTCTCCTTTTAAGAGTTTAATCCTGTGGGGCCGGGTTTAGTAGAGCGATCGCGAATTGCAAACAATTTTGGTGAACTCGGCCCCGAGGAAGGGCCAACAAAAAAATTTAATTTTGTGGAACAGGCATCCTGCCTGTTAAGCGAGAAAGGTGTTCTTCGGTCAGCAGACAGTGATTAAAACCCCAGCGGGATTTCCTAAAATTTTTCTCAGTAAAAACCCGCTATTTTTACTGAAACTTTACATTTAATAGTAATTTCCCCGTTTTTATCTTTTTTTCCTACATACAAATACGTAATTATTAAGTTTAAAAAAATACGCATAAACACGCTTGGAATATAAGTTTTCCTAACTTAATCTATTATTAGGAGCATTACTAATAGTTCATTAAGTTTAGGTTTAGATAAATATGATTAAATCAACAGGCTATCTTGGGTTCCTGAGCTTTGCTGTAATTTCTGCTATGACTGCCTATCCGTGTCAGGCACAAACCACTGTCAAATCGCAGACAAATGTAAATGCAACACAGGAGATTACAATTACCGAATCACCAAATCTTGCTAACACTTCTGCCAGTCCTCTCTGGAAAAATCCTAACATTTCTAAATCTTTTACCGTCTCAGAATTGAATACCACACCTTCTACCTCTAGTCCTCCTATAACCACTCCTCAAAATCAATCTGCACGCACAAATCCCTTAGGATGTAGATTTTTCACTACTCCTTCCATGCAACAATAAATTTTCGTGTACCTCTGGACAAATAGAATATCATGGCTGAATAGAGGGCGATCGTGTTTTACGATCGCCCTCTATCTTCGCGATCGTACTTCTTAAGAAAATTAGATGCAGTAAAAACGATTGATGAAATTAACTATAGTTAAAATATTATAGTGGAAAGTCTGAAAGTTGTTTGATATCATTCAAAACTATTTGAGGCTTCCCTTTGTATTGCTCTACCTTACCACTGACATACACATATCCGCGTCCCAGACCCGCATAACGCTTCTCGATTAGCCTCTTCAATGGAGCCATTTCATCTGTTTTAGCAGCCGGTATCCACAAATCTAATTTATGATAAACTGATCCAGCATAAATCAGAGCGTTTCCGCCGATCCATTTATTAATCCCAGCCTGTAAATCGCAGAAAATAGTAATAGATTTAGCTCTCTCAGAAGCAGCTAAGATTTTCGGGTAGTGCAACCTCACAGAAAGTGCTCCTGCGGTTGCTTCTGCCAACCGAAACTCTTCAACAATAGAGCCTCGCATCGACCACCAAGGCAGTAAATTAGCATAATTGCGAGAGATATTTTTAGCATTGGTAATCGGATTCCAAATCACCAAATTGTAGGCTTTTGCTACAGCTTCAGCCTCAGTCATTTGGCGGTGATACAATCGGGAGCGCCCGTATTTGACAAAGTAGGGACTCCAGCCTTCTTCAATCAGTTTAAGATTGTAATTTTCTCCATCTTTATGTACGTAACAGAGAAGACGCCCGTAGTTATCGCGGTGTTTTTCTAGAGCCACTTCAACAGAATCATCTGTATCAAATTCTATGTCAATTTTAGTAAGTCCGCCGCCAGCGGTCGCAAAGTATTTTTTAGCCATTTCCGAAGCTGCTTTCCCCGCAGCAGTTACAGGTTTGGAGCCTCCCGAATGACTTTCTTCTGTATCGACGCAAATCAGACGCAGAGCCTCGGTTTTGCCGTTGAGAGAAATTTTGATGCTGTCACCATCAACTACTTTAGTTACTTGCAGGTTCGGAATTCTGGTGGCCATATTTTGAACCCTGTTGCACTTGAAATTTGATGCACATATGGGTCTAATTATACACGAGTTCGCTATCAAGAGCAACTATAATTTTTGTTGTTTGTATTAATATTTGCTAACAGTCGCGTATTTTATCAAATCGGGAAAAAAATCTCGAAAATCGGATTCTAAGCGCTGATAGTTAGCAGTCAAATCTTCTATGCCGCTTGCTAAGTTATTTGTCCGCTTAATTCGGGCAGACATTCTTGTAAGAGTGATGCCGATTTCGGCAATTTCCTGATAAGATGAAAGTAAGTCGCGGGCAATTATTGTTGGCAGCACCCGCTGGAGAGATTCAGGCAATATATCGCGATTGTCTTGCAGGACTTGATAGACATGGCGAGAAAAATCGGGGAGCGGAATTTCTGAATATTCCAGCCAATTTTTAGCCAAGAAGTGGTCGTAAAACACGTCAATCAAAACTCCAGCAAACCTGCGTCTATCGGCGCAAACAAGGCTTTTACTCGATCGCACTATGGCGTGAGAGTCCGTGTAGCTATCTACTTTGCGGTGCAAATCGATTCCCTTTCTAATTTCCTCGGGATAAAGGTTGAGGGCCGTTCCTTTGACAAAATCTCCTAAGAGGTTGCCAATCAGGGATTCTGGCGTGCCTTCTGATAAGAATAGATGAGCCAAATAATTCATTAACTACACAACTGCATAACCTGTATGAGGTCTGACATCTGCGGGATGAAAACCTAAAACAATTGAAGCCTTGGAAATTCCAGCAGCTACAAGTTCTTTGGTCACGCCGTATTCTGTCTCATCTCGCTGTACCCAAATCTTATCATTAATAATATCTATATGAACCAAACAGCCGTGAATTCGTTTGGCTTTATCCCAGCCTAAAGTAACTAGCAGGTAACAATCAGATTTTTCATCAAACACGGCTTTACAAATTATATCGCCATGAGAGTAAGGAATTTTTGTGTAAGGTTCGAGAACTGTTTTAATGGTGGTTCTAAAGTTAGCTAAAGTATCCATTTTACGATCGCCTCTTGATTTGGGTCGAATACAATCAGCTTGAGCTTTTCATCTTGAATCATTAATTGACCGATTGGATAACAAAAGAGCGATCGCCTAACTGTAGTATGCGGGCGATCGCTCCACCCACGCTCAAATATTGCTTGCGCTCGGCTACATCTCTCGACGGAACGCTCTAATAGCTTCCCCAGCATCAGTTTCCGCCATCAAAATACAGCGTTTCATCAAATCGAGATCGAGGTTGTTGAGTCCGGGTAGCTGACTGCGATCGCTCTTTTCATAGCTACCGTCTTGGAGATGATATATCTTCAGCAATCCATCTTCCCAAAACCAAACCTCTGGAACACCCAAAGCTTTATAGCGATCTAACTTACTGATTCCTCCACTGGTAAAGACAACTTCGATCGACAAATCTGGAATCGGTTTTACACTCCCGATGCAGTAGGATTCATCTGCTTGCACAGAGACAACTCCCGATCTTTCCTGCGTCATTGCCCCTGTGGGCTTGAAGAAAATTCCCTGTTCGACGAGAAAGGTAGTTACTAAGTAACCGATAACATGAGCAAAAGTTTCGTGGTCTTCTCCCGGCATGAGAATCTCGATCGTCCCATCATAGTAAAATAGTCGCACTCTAGGGGAGCCTTCAAAGCCTTTTTGGATAAATTTAAACCGTTCCCACATTCCATGATGAACAATTCGCTGATCTGTGGTTTTGCTAAGTAGTGGAGGCATCGCGCTCAGATCCAGTCCAGAAATTATCTTGATTGTAGCTCATATTTAACAATTAAACCACAGATGAACGTTGATGTAATTTTATCTGCGTTCATCTGTGTTTATTTGCCTACATCTGCGGTTACAAAATACCTCTACGCACCTCCCCGCAACTTATCCAAAACCGTCCGGTCTTCCAAAGTCGAAGTATCCCCAGAAACCTCTTGTCCCGCAGCCAAAGAACGCAGCAAACGCCGCATAATCTTCCCGCTTCGAGTCTTCGGCAAAGCATCAGTAAATCGAATTTCGCCGGGACGGGCGATCGCCCCAATTTCCTTAACAACGTGCTGCTTCAATTCCTTAGCCAATTCATCGCTAGGTTGCTGCGAGTTGTCCAGCGTCACAAACGCCACAATATCCTCACCTTTAATCTCATCCGGTTTGCCGACAACCGCAGCTTCCGCCACCGCTGGATGCGATACCAAAGCTGACTCGACTTCCATTGTGCCGAGTCGGTGTCCGGCCACATTAATTACATCGTCAACCCGGCCCATTACCCAGAAATAACCGTCTTTGTCCTTGTGCGCGCCGTCCCCTGCAAAGTACACGAATTCGCCATCTTTCGGGTGCAAATATTCCCAATAAGTGCGGCGAAAACGGTCTGGATCGTTGTAAAGTGTACGCATCATTCCCGGCCAAGGATGTTTCACCACTAAATAACCGCCGCTTTCGTTAGTGACTGGTTCGCCATCTTGGTCAACAACATCGACCACAATTCCGGGGAACGGTAGGGTTGCAGAACCGGGTTTTGTAGGAATTGCACCGGGCAAAGCGGTAATCATAATTCCCCCGGTTTCTGTTTGCCACCAAGTATCGACGATCGGACAATTCGAGTTGCCAATTACGCGCTGATACCACATCCAAGCTTCAGGATTAATCGGTTCGCCGACAGTTCCTAACAATCGTAAAGATGACAAATCTCTGGCATTTGGCAGTTGTTCGCCCATTTTCATAAAGGTGCGAATTGCAGTGGGTGCAGTATAGAAAACGGTGACGCCGTATTTTTCAATTACATCCCAAAAACAGCCTGGGTTGGACGCGCGGGGCGCACCTTCGTACATGATTGTGGTGGCGCCGTTGGAAAGCGGGCCGTAAACTATGTAACTGTGGCCTGTAATCCAGCCTACGTCTGCGGTGCACCAGTAAACATCGGTATCTTGGAGGTCGAAGATCCACTTGGTTGTCATGTGGGTGTAAAGGTTGTAGCCACCTGTGGTATGGACGACACCTTTGGGTTTTCCGGTACTTCCAGAAGTGTAAAGAATGAATAGCAAATCTTCGCTATCCATCGGTTCTGCCGGACAATTTGGTGATGCAGTTTTTTGCAACTCGTGCCACCAGCGATCGCGCCCTGGTTCCATGTCAATTTGCTGTTTGGTGCGCTGAACTACCAGAACGTTGGTAACGCTGGGTACGGCATTATTTGCTAGTGCTTTGTCTACTTGTGTTTTGAGACCGACTGCTGCATCTTTGCGGAAGCCACCGTCAGCGGTGATCACGAGTTTTGCTTCACCGTCGTTGAGGCGATCGCGCAAAGCTTCTGCACTAAAACCGCCAAAAACAACGCTGTGTACTGCACCGATTCTGGCGCAGGCTAGCATGGCGATCGCAGCTTCGGGAATCATCGGCATATAAATGCCGACGCGATCGCCTTTTTGGACTCCCAATTCTTTGATAACGTTCGCCATTTGGCAGACTTCGCGGTGGAGTTGCGCGTAGGTGAGGGTGCGGGAGTCTCCGGGTTCGCCTTCCCAAATCAGGGCGGCTTTATTTTTGCGCCAAGTGGTTAAGTGGCGATCGAGACAATTGTAAGAAATGTTAATTTTGCCGTTGACAAACCATTTAGCAAAAGGCGGCTGCCAGTCGAGCACGGTATCCCAGTTTTGGAACCAGTCTAATTCTTGGGCGGCGAGTTCTGCCCAGAATGCTTGGGGGTCAGCTTTGGCTTTGTCGTAGAGGGCTTGGTACTCTTCTAGGCTTTTGATGTGAGCTTTTTCGGAGAATTCAGCGGGCGGCTGAAATAGGCGTTTTTCATGCAGAATTGACTCGATGGTATCTTGTGACATTGCTGTTAGTTTTTAGTTCAGTTACTCTTTTTAGCTATTGTGTGCATAAGTTGGGACAAAAGTATGTTTATTTTCCTTAAGACTTGAGGCAATTTGGTCAATGTTGGAGCTGCATGAGAAATTATAGCACTGGTAAATTGTAAATTCTATCTTGGTACTCATTATCAAATGATGCTTCATAAATCAGAAGCAGTAGTTCAATATTTTGACCGATACTCAGCTTGGAATTCAGGATAAAGATTCCTGGAACATGGCAATTTTGCTCTAAATGCTCTGTTAAATGAACGGGCATAGAGCGGCGGTTGTTGGTAACAAGAATGAAATTGTAGATTTCCCACCAAATAAGAATTTCTGGATCGAGAGTCCCTTTATAAGGTGCTGTTAGTTCTCCCACTGCTAGAATAACCAGATCGGGATTGCGCCTGCGAATTTGGTTAACATACGCAGGATCGACATTTTCGTCAAAGAGATACTGGATTGGCATCAGCTTTGCTCCTTGCCTCTCTTTCTGCTTTAAATTTGCGAAGTTTTTCTGTCACTGGAGGAGGATTACGAGTTTGTTCTTCTCGCATTTTTTCGCCCCATTCCAGCCATTCGGTTATGTATTTACCGACTGCTTCTTTGTTGTGCAGGTAATACAAAATTGTCGCATAAACTTGTTCGAGAGTGAGGGATGTATAAACGTTAGCAATTTCTTCGGGAGTTCGAGCGCGAAACAGGTATTCATAGAGAATGGTTTCGATGCCAATGCGGGAACCTTTGAGGCGAATATCGTCAGGTCTTAGGAAGTTGAAATAGTCTTCTAGTTGCGTGGTTTGGTGGTTTGCTTCATGAGATTGCTTCTCTTTATTAATTTCTGTTACTTCGGGAACCAGCACAATTACTTCTGCTCGGCTGTTGCGATATAACTTGAGCGGTTCACCAACGCACAATTGTCCTCGATCGTCGATCGTTGCCATCACTTTAATTGCTTTCATATAATAATCTACTCGATTTACAGGAGCGATATCTGGTATGATTATATCATAACAAATCCGATGGTAATGCTTTTATAATTGACATTAACAGCCGATCGCACAAAAGCCATGACCCAAAATTTAGAAGCAAGCCAACTCTCGCTAAATGACGTTCGCCGCCTTCTCAAATTGGAAAGACTAACAGGAGGCTTTTTTACTGATTTTTTCTCTCTGGAACCTCTGACGGAGTTTGAACAGCAGGAATTATTGCTAATCGGTAATCACTTTTGGCGTCATCTAGAAGCAGGGAAAGTTTCTGCAAAACTCGTTAAGTTTTTAGTGCTTTCACCGTTAATGAGATTAGCAGGATTTTTTGATATTCCGATCGTGCTGACAATGGAAGATAGCATCCCGATCGAGGTTGAGGATGGGGATACTTTAATTAAAGGGCGCTTGGATGTTTTAGCGGTAAATCAGCCGGATGCAGAGATAGCGGCGGCACAGTTTTGGATTTTGGTAGTCGAGGCGAAAAATAGTGCGATCGCACCTTTGACTGGTTTGCCGCAACTCCTGACTTATACTTATAAAAGTTTGCAGCAGCAATCGTCAGTTTGGGGATTGACGACGAATGGGGAAAGTTATCGGTTTGTGCGGGTGACGCGGGGAAATCCTTGTACTTATCAGATTTTACCGGAATTGAATTTGATTGACAAAGAGCGATCGCTCTTGTTGGCGCAAGTCTTGAAAGCGATTTGCAAGTTGCAGAATGTGCAGTTGCAGTTGGCTTAATCTCTCAGGTAAAAATCTGTGCTTGCCTGTACTGCCTAGACAGATATTCTGTAGGGTAGAAACCCATTGAGTCCCTAATCCCCCTCTATCGCTGGTTCTAAATGTTGTTAACTTCAGTTGGGAAACTCCTGCTAAAATTAGAAATCAAGATTTGTTAAAAATTTACAAACCCAAGTGACAAAATACAAGTCGTTCTCTAGAATTAGAAACGGAGAGACCCTGAAACTGAACCTAAGAAAGTGTCTGAACTTAGACAAAATTTAATTACCAGAGATTGGGTAATCATCGCCACGGAACGGGCGACAAGACCGGATCAATTCGCCAACAAAAAAAAGTGGACAGCGGCAGTGCCACCGCACCGTGCCGATTGCCCCTTTTGCGTGGGAAATGAGGATGACGGAACCTTAGAAACTTGCCGTTTGGGCGATCGCACTGCCTGGAAAGTCAGGGCAATTTACAACAAATATCCCGCACTCTCCCCGACAGCAGAATGGATGAGGATATCATCGGGAATTCACCGCACGATGGCGGGAATCGGCGTTCACGAAGTAATTGTAGAACACCCGCGACACGATTTGACGACAGCTTTGTTGAGCATAGAAGAAGTTGCCAACATACTTTTAGTATACCGCCAGCGCTATGTAGAAATTAGAAAAAATCCCTACATTGAAACAATTATTATCTTCAAAAATCACGGGGAAACTGCCGGAACTTCTCTCGAACATCCCCACTCGCAGATAGCAGCGACGCCAGTTGTACCCAGCCAATTTCGCAGCCGCATCGACGAAGCTATTAGATATTTTGACGACACGGGAGAATGTCTGTTTTGCCGGACTTTGGAAGACGAATTAGCTGCGGTAGAAAGAGTGATTTGTGAGAGTGAACATTTTGTGGCTTTTATCCCTTACGCTGCACTTTCACCGTTTCACACTTGGATTTTTCCGCGCCGACATTCCTCTTCATTTGATGACCTTACTGATGGGGAAATTACGGATCTTGCTGATACTTTGAAAACTGTACTGGCTAAGCTTTATTACGGATTGAACAATCCCGATTACAACTATACTATTCGATCGGTGCCGATCGCCGAAGGGGGAACAAAATACTTTCACTGGTATATCGCAATTATTCCCAGAGTCACCAAGCAAGCTGGGTTTGAGTTGGGCAGCGGGATGTTTATCAATACTGCTTTGCCAGAAGAAAGTGCGGCGTTTTTGCGATCGATCGAATTTCCTAGCGAAAGTCATTTCCCGCCAATATAAAGTCTCCTGCATCACAATACCTCAAATTGTAGTGGAAATGCACGCAGGCATTTTGAGTTGCGAGTCTGTGTTGGGGAAGGAAACTGATATTATTTGAAATTTGATATTTGAGATTAGAAAGTTGGGAATGAGGGACGATCTAAGAGTTTAGATCGCAGCTTACAGTTGCATTCTTATTTGAAAATCGTATCATTTACGAGCTCAAGCTATGAACATACAAAGACTAAAGACTTATGAATTTTACCCAACTCACAATAAACTTTCGACATACTGCCAGCAGTCGTCGCTAAAAGTAGCTCTCAACATATCTCTAATTTTAGCGTCGATCGATAATATTCCCTCCCCAGAGTCGCCATTGTCGTTGATTTCGCCACTGTCATCAGACAAATGTTCTTGGAGGTGGGCCAGAGTATCGGCGAAATTAGCCAGAAAATAATGTTCCTGCACCCACGCTGTCGGATCTGGTATTGCTGCACTCGCAAAAGCTCGATCGGCTAAATCTTTTTTGGCAACATCGTCAGTCTGGTTTTTCATGTTGAGTTCGATTTAGATAAAATGTGCAACCGATTCAATCTTAAGCTTAATTTCCAACAGGATAGCGATCGCGATCGACCACTGCTGTGACAAATTCGTGTAATTTGTGCGATCGCGATCGTGATTTTTTTATCACTTCCGTGTTATTATGTCGCATCAAACTCGATGACCCATTATTTTCACCTCCGGCAAAATACACTTGGGCAGCATCCCGTGAACTCCTTTCTGAGGCTGGTTGACCACCTGCGTAATCCGAAAATTGGCAGCTATCGAACACAAAACATAAGCATCTTCCTCTTTCAAACCCCCAAAAGTTTGCAGCCAATAAATCATCTGTTTTAGTGCCAACTCAAAAGCCTCATCTAACGTCGGCCCGAACCCCATAACCATAATATCAGCAGGCGTTTCCGCAAAAGGAAAATCTAGCAATAAATCCTTTCGTAAAATAATTTTAATAGTGCCGTTCATCGAAGTTTCAATGGCAGTACCGTCAACTTCACCGTCTCCTTGTGCCGAATGCCCGTCGCCGACGGACAGTAAACCGCCGCGCAAAAAAACAGGTAAAAATAACCGCGTTCCTGGTTGGAGTTCCTGATTGTCCATATTGCCGCCGTAGCGCTGTGGAGGAATAGAAGAACGGTTGATTTCTGAATTGGCAACGCCGATAATGCCAAAAAAAGGATGCAGGGGAATCCGAATGCCGCTACCTGGGGGAAATTCTGCAATTTTTTGCTCTAAATCTAGCGGAACAAACCGCAATTTAGGTTCGCGAAAATACTCAGGCAAAGAACCCCATCCGGCGCGAATTGCATTAAATCCTACTGGTAAACTCGGGTAAACATCCTCAATGTGAATTTCTAAAACGTCTCCAGGTTCGGCATCATTAACATAAATTGGGCCTGTCAGCAAGTGGGGCCCGGGGCCAACTTTGCGGTTGGGAGGCAAATTCTGACAAATATCTAACAATTCGGGGGTGAGAAATTCGGGCGGGGCCTTGTCAGCAACATAATATCCTGAATAGGTTTCGATATCGATGCGATCGCCCGAATCCACCCTTAAAGCAGGTTCGATATTCGGAGAGAAACCGCCTAAGTGTACGGTGTTGCAGTTAGCCTTGAGAAGGTGGCGAGTCATGGGATTTTAGATTTTAGATTTTAGATTTTAGATTGAAGGAAGGGTGTTAAGAATGTTATATCGCAAGTCTCAATCATTTTTGAATTTTTTTTTAAATGAACCGCAGAGGGCGCAGAGGGCGCAGAGAAAGAGAATTGAGAGATAAGAAGATGTCAAAAAAGAGTTGAGGTTTCTTATATAGCAATCCTCGCATCATTTGTGAATTTCTTTCGGACTCCCAGCGGGTTCGGGAGGGTTGGGGTGGGGTAAAAAAATTACGACTCCTGCAAGGATTGCTATATCTGAGATCTTCTACTAATTTCTTAACTTTTTGATAACCTTGGTAGTTTAAAATTCCCAGTCGAGAATCTAAAATCGATGGCTGTTTTTTATTCAGACTAATGATGAATAACTTATGACTAATGACTTATGTTGACACCATTGCCCGATCAATTAGAAAATTATAGAGATTTACCCCGCAATCCCTGGTTTTTTGCCGTCCTCTTTTTGATTGTCCTATTGCTAGGTTTCATTATGCAATCTTACCTCAGCCAACCTCAGCTTTTAACCGATCCGTTTCTGCAAGTCCCAACAGCAAACTCGGTGCGAGTTGTTTGGTTCACAGAGTTTGCCGGTACTCGCAACACGGTTGATTACGGCGAAAATTTGAATGAAATTGCGGCAGCCAATACTACGAAGCTAAGCCGCACTCGCGAAGACAAAGACTCGCGCATCTCCGATGAAATGAAACAAAGCATAATTGACAGCAATCCAATTGTTCGCGACATCTGGCGGCACGAAGCAGAAGTCCCCAATTTAAAGCCCGGTGTTCGCATTCCTTATCGAGTCACCAGCGAAAGAGAAGACGGCGCATCTGTCAGCAGCAAAATATTCACTCTTTCTCCAACACCAGCAGCAGGAATGCCGCTCAAAATTCTCCTCACTTCCGACCATCAATTGATGCCGATGACAGCAGCAAATCTCCAGAAAGTAGCCGAAACAATTGGGAAAGTTGACGCGGTTTTTATGGCAGGGGATTTAATTAATATACCCGATCGCGCTTCTGAATGGTTTGACGACTACCGAGGCCGCGCCTTCTTTCCCGCCCTGCAAGGTCGCGCATTTTCCGAACTGGACAAAAACGGCATCAAAACCGTTTACAGCGGCGGCGAACTGATCCAAAACGCGCCTTTATTCCCCGCCATTGGCAATCACGAAATCATGGGCAGGTTTGCAACCAACAGCACACTCGCTGACCAATTTAGTGATTCTGTTCCCCGCGCCGCTGCCGAGAAAATATACGCTCAACGTGCTGCATCTTTGAATCCCAATAATGACCATTCAGTGCGCGAAATCTGGCTGAAAAACAATACTTTTAATAGCGATACCTATGACGAGATTTTCAATTTACCGGGAGGCAAAAATTACTATGCTGTGACTTTTGGGGACGTGCGGTTAGTGACTTTGTATGTTACGAATATCTGGCGGACTCCGAATTTAGATCCGGGTGCGAGAGGCCGGTATCGGGAACGGGACGAAGATTTTAATAATCCCGAAAAATGGGGATACGGACAGCATATTTTTGAGCAGATTGTCAAGGGCAGCGCTCAATATAATTGGCTGCAACAAGAGTTAAACAGTTCGGAATTCCAGCAGGCAAAATATAAAATTGTGATGTTTCACCACCCGCCGCATTCTCTGGGTGACAATATTGTACCTGCTTATACCGATCCAGTGCAAATAGTCGATCGCGCTCTCGATGGCGAGATTAAAATGGTGCGTTACGAGTATCCGAAACAGCAAGATTATCTGATTCGGGATGTAGTGCCGCTACTAGAAACAGCGGGGGTGCAGTTGGTATTTTACGGACATTCGCACTTGTGGAATCGATTTGTAAGTTCCAGCGGAATGCACTTTTTGGAAACTTCTAATGTGGGCAACAGTTACGGTGCTTTTGCGGGGGAAAAGCGCCGATTTGTGCCGCCGGGATATCGGGAAGATTACAGCGCTATTGGAGACCCGAACGGATTGGAACCTGTGGTGCCGACTGTTGCGCCTTTGTTGGGAGAAGACGGGCGGCCGCTGCCGTATATTGATAGCAATGATATTACGGCTTTTACTATTTTTGATACGGGGGAGGGTACGGTTAGCAGCTACTATTTTGATACGCGGAAACCGGAGTCGGAAGTGGTGAAGTTTGATGAGTTCAAGTGCGAAAGATAAGGGCAGGGCATTGCTGTGTCCCTACAGATATCTGAGTCAACTGAGATGTTGCACTATTCTCAATTAGCTGTTTAGCAACGGGCTCTCCGGCCCGTTCCACAAGAAAGAAATTCATTCTTTGTGGAACAGGCATCTTGCCTGTTCTTGAGAAGGGTGCAAGATGTAAGATTAAACTGAGATGTTGCACTATTCTCAATTACCTGTTTAGGAACGGGCCGGAGTGCCCGTTCCACAAGAAAAAAATTCATTCTTTGTGGAACAGGCATCTTGCCTGTTCTTAACAATGGTGCAAGATCTAAGATTAAACCTTTCTCAATTACCTGTTTAGGAACGGGCTCTCCGGCCCGTTCCACAAAAATCAATTTTATTGTGGAACAGGCATCTTGCCTGTTCTTAACAAAGGTGCAAGATGTAAGATTAAACCTTGTCTTTCGCAGGTGGAACCAAACCGGTTTTATTCAAACCCGCATCAATATCCCTAAGCAATTTAAAATCATCTTCGGGTAAGGAATTAACAGGCGAGTGTTTTTCCAGAAACGAGAAGGCTTGCCGAAATTCACGCGGCCGGGAGTCGATCGCACTATCGAAGTGACAGGGTACAATCCTTTGAAAGTCCCAACTCGCGACTCTATCCACCCAATCGAGAGTTTCCCTCGGGGCGCGGTTGAGAATCAAAGTCTGCAAAATCGGCGCCACCAACAACCGCCCTCCTCCCCGCAAAGCCTCAAAAGATCGCACCCAATCTGTTTTCCACTTGAACGGATACAACCCGAAATAAGCTTTTCTAGAGCGTTCTGGCGCTTTGCGCGCGCTGGCAAATACCTCCGACCACGGCGGCACTTCCAGCACGCTGGGGCTAAAATACATGGCAAATAAGGCGATTCTCTGCCACCCTTTGCGCCGATTTTCGTGGGTGTCTGCCACAATGTCCGAGGCGCTTTCTTTGGCGTGAAACAGCAGCGGGTAGGAGTCGAGTTGGACGATCGCCGGCGGATTTTCGGGAATCGAAACTATGGAATCTGTTAACATCAGCGTGCGCGATCGCCTGTGAAATAACGCAACTTCGGCAAATCTGCCCAAACCGAGGTCGATGGGGCCGAGAATTGCCCAGTCAAATTGATCGGCTAACGGCGTGTTGCTGCTGTCAAACGGCAGTACAGACGTGCGTTTCGCTGGCAAACCCAGCCAACTCAGCGGCAAATTCACGGGGAAACTCCACTGCTGCGGGGCGACAAACACCTGCGCTTCTGGAAAACACCTCGCAAAGGGGCCGACAAAAACTTTGTGCTCGATGCCGGAAACCGTTGTCAGCAGGATGTACTTCACCTCGCCGTGCTCTGCTACTAACTCTTTTACCAAGCGGATGCACTCAGGAGTCGGTGCAACGGGGGCGTAGACGAGAAGGCCTTCGGGTTCTAATTTAATTACTGTCATCCGAATCGGGACGACTACGTAGAAAATGCCTTGTAGTTGGTCAAAAGTCCAGATTGTGTCCTTGACTATTTCCTTGCGGATGGTGCGCCGCTTGCTGTAGGGATAGAGGGGGACGATGGGCCAAAAGACCCAAGAATAGTCCCGAGAATCAATCTGTGCTGCTGTTGGTATGCCTTCGCCCTCTGCCACTGGTGCGACTCCTTGCCGATTTTTTTGTACGTGCGTGCGATCGAACTGTTTTTATCTTATTTCACTCCTGTTGCGCGGATTCGAGGAGTTGAAAAGGGGTTTCACCAGGCCTGGGTGCGAAAACTATTAAACCAACTGTTCAGGATCGATGCCTAACTCCCGCAACCGCGCCGCTAGTCTTTCCTCTCGCTGTTGAGATGCTATGAGTTGCTGTTGAGATTCTATCAGTTGCCGTTCCGCCGCCGTTGCTCTTTCACCCGGACTCAAAATCAACCCTCCTTGGGCCGTAAACCACCGCAACCACAACCGATTCATACTCTTATAAGTGCCTTGCCACCAACCTAAATTCAACTGCAACTCAGGAATAAATAACCGCCCATCAATTAATTCTGCAGGTTCATAGTGGCCTCCTACAAGATGAAAAGCTCGCAATTCATCCGTGTAGCGACTGAACACAAAATAGTAAGGAATCCGCAAAATTTGTTCGTAAACTTGCCACTTAGTCGGCGGTTCCCCAGCTTGCTGAACAGTCCGCCCTAAATCTTCATCTTCAGTGCCCGGCGATAGCAATTCCACCACCACAAACGGATTTACCCGTTCTTGCCAAACTACATAACTCAAACGCATATCGCGCCCTTGATAAAGCCTTGGCACACCCACCGCAGCAAACCAATCCGGGCGTTTGTGCCAGCGCGGTTGTGTTGCATCGTAATACAAATTTAGGTCACTGGCTGTAAAGACTTGTTCCGCATCCCATCCCGGCGGCAAAAACGTGAATTCCAAGAGTTGCGGCTGATCTAAATGAAATGTATCTGGCAAACCGGGCTCCTTTGGATCTTCGCTAGGTAAATCGTACATTGTTGGCAAACTCTGCCGGGGGTCTAGAGGCGGTTCAGCTTGAGCAGGCGGGTAAGTCGGGAATGTCATAATGAATTCTGAGGTTGCTTATCCTGATATGATTATAGCCTTGTGAGAATGTCTTGCATTTCCAAAGAATTCCCATTAACTCTCAATCTCAAATCTACAATCAAAACTCCCAAATCGATATGACTCAAAACTACCGCATCACTCTTTTACCAGGAGACGGCATCGGCCCTGAAATTATCGCTGTGGCGGTAGATGTCCTGAAACTTGTCGGTCAACAATTGGACATCGGCTTTGAATTTCAAGAAGCTTTAATTGGCGGCGCTGCTATTGACGCAACAGGCAATCCGCTGCCCGAAGAAACACTTTTAAAATGCTGCAACTGCGATGCAGTATTGTTAGCAGCTATCGGCGGTTACAAGTGGGATAATTTGCCCCGCGAACAGCGCCCGGAAACTGGATTATTAGGACTGCGTGCCGGATTGGGATTGTTTGCGAATTTGCGCCCTGCGACTATTTTACCGCAATTGGTTGATGCTTCTAGTTTGAAACGGGAAGTTGTCGAAGGGGTGGATATTATGGTCGTCCGCGAACTCACAGGGGGCATTTATTTCGGCAAACCGAAAGGTATTTTTGAGACGGAAACAGGCGAAAAACGCGGTGTCAATACGATGGCTTACACGGAGTCGGAAATTGATAGAATCGGGCGAGTTGCTTTTGAGACGGCCAGGAAGCGCGGGAAAAGGCTGTGTTCCGTCGATAAAGCGAATGTTTTGGATGTTTCGCAACTGTGGCGCGATCGTATTATTGCCCTTTCTTCAGAATACCCTGATGTCGAACTTTCTCACCTCTACGTTGACAATGCAGCCATGCAGTTAATTCGCTGGCCGAAACAGTTCGATACAATTGTCACCGGCAATTTATTCGGCGACATTCTTTCCGATGCGGCGGCGATGCTAACTGGTAGCATTGGGATGCTGCCTTCTGCTAGTTTGGGAGCAACCGGGCCGGGAGTTTTTGAACCCGTGCACGGTTCCGCACCAGACATCGCCGGACAAGATAAAGCCAATCCCATCGCCCAAGTTTTGAGTGCGGCAATGATGCTGCGCTACGCCTTAAATCAACCGGAAGCTGCTAATAAAATCGAGCAAGCAGTTGTCGAAGTTTTGGATCGGGGTTATCGCACTGGTGATATCATGTCGGAAGGCATGAAACTCGTCGGCTGTCGGGCGATGGGCGATGCTTTAATTGAAGTTTTGCAAGGTTGATTTATTTACCTTTACTCGTTCCCAGGCTCTGCCTGGGAACGCATTTCAGGAGGCTCTGCCTCCATTAAAACAAGGCAAATGAGACATAAATAAGGGAGGCAGAGCCTCCGGATCTTAACTACCAGGCAGAGCCTGGTAACTAGATATTTTATAATTTAATGTTCGGCTGTCAAAAGCTGAAATTGCTCGGTATCGATGCGATTTGCTCGATACAAAATTTCAGCTATTTTCGATAGCGCTAACACAGAATGGGCGCGATAACCGTTCGCCTGCATCTTATCTTTGACTCCCTGTTCGTGGTCGATCAGTACCACGATATCTTCCACATTCAACCCGGCAGATTTTAACTTGCCTGCGCCTTCCATCACGCTTTTGCCGCTAATCAAAATATCATCGACTACGACTATCGTTTCTCCCGCCTGAAAATGCCCCTCAATTAATTTACCTGCACCGTAAGTTTTCACCTCCTTGCGCGGGAAAATCATCGGGCGTTCCATCCGCAATGCTAAACCGGTTGCAGTGGGTAAAGAACCGTAGGGAATTCCCGCAATGCGATCGAATTTTAAATTTTTAAGAATGTCTGCATAAGCGCTGACAATTTGGTGGAAAATCTGCGGAATTGAGATAATTTTCCGCAAGTCGATGTAATATGGAAATACGGCGCCCGATGCTTGTACGTGGTCGCCAAAAACTACGCAGCCGATGTCATAAAGTTGCAAGATTAAATCGTGGTGAGGTTCCGGTTGTAAAAAGCAAACATCGGGCAGCCACAGTTCGCAAGTGGGACTACCTTCGATCGCCCGCAGCCTCTGTTGATTAATACTATCCCGCAATTTCTCAATTTCTCGGCGCGGCTGTTTCCCCGCTAATAAACTCGGGGGGACTGGCAGCAATAAACCTTCACCATTCTTGCTTAAACCGGCCGCCAGCAGTTGTGCGAGGTCGTTTTCTTCGATGAGGTCATTTTCTGCGGGGATGTCTCCTTCGACTAAAATTAGGCGTTCAGGAGCCTCTT
>JAICRN010000497.1 GCA_025937335.1 Microcoleus sp. TY_ISSM_2_bin.22 | reverse complement strand
TTACTATAACATGACTTATACATAAATAGAGGCTAGGGCTTGTTTCCAACCCAGACATCCCCGCCCAACCGAGAGAGGGCGAGCACGGGGGCACCGCCCCTACATTCGGGAAGAGAACGAGCGTCAAACTCTCCGAAATCTCAACCTATAAACTGATAAATAAAACTCCCAAAAGCATGATTCCGGCCCCTAATAATCTTTCTTGAATATCTTTTTCCTTAAAAATGAAATGACCGAACAATACACCCATTAACACGCTAGTACGCTTAAGGGCGACCACTCGCACTACGAAAGTTAATGTCAAAGCTTGCATTTGACAAATGACTCCAAGAGCATTGATCAACCCCATAGCAGCTAGCATTGGTAATTGTTTGAGAACTTGTCGCCCTGGATTTTGGGTTTTGTACAATAAAACTGGCAGTAGCACAACACTCATTGTACCGAACAAAGAGAATACCCAAAAAATAGGGTAGGAATTTGTAACTCCTATTTTGTCACAATTTGAGGCAATACTCCATAGAAATGCGACGATTAACATCAATTTTGGCCCGGGTTCATTCAGCAGTGCTTTGAATGGTGCTAAATATCCTTTAGATTTCTCTTTTATATTTAATAAATAAGAGCCTGCTACGATTAGTAAAATGCCAATATAATCAAAAAGTTTGGGATATTCACCGACCATTAACGGTGAAGTTACCAACATGAATAAGGGTGTCAAAGCTACCAGCGGTAGTGTCAGGGATAAATCTGATAGTTTGATGGCTTTGATGTAGAGGAGGGCTGTGACAGCGTTGATGCTACCTCCGATTAGTAGGGCGAACCAAAATTGAGAGTTTAATGGCGGAATTCCTGTATAAAGTACCCAGGGAATCAAAAAGATGACTGAAAAAAATGAGAAAGACCAAGCGACGACATATTCGTCACTTTTTTTGAGGTTTTGTTTGCCAAAAACGTCTTTGACGGCTTCAAAGAAAGCGGTCAAGATTCCAAAAATTAACCAAGTCAACCTAAATATGCGCTCCTGACTCGCTCGTCGTTTAGCAAATCCGTTCCAATACCTGTGAGGGTAATGTTACCAGCTTCTAGTACGTAACCCCGATCGGCAATTTGCAGTGCTAAATTGGCGTTTTGTTCGACTAAGAGGATTGTAACGCCTGTGGAACGCAGGTTTTGAATGATTGCGAAAATTTCTTTGACGATCGCGGGTGCTAAGCCTAAACTAGGCTCGTCTAATAATAGCAGTTTCGGGCGGCTCATCAGCGCACGGGCGATCGCCAGCATTTGCTGTTCCCCGCCGCTGAGAGTTCCTGCTAGCTGGCGGCGTCTTTCTGCCAAGCGCGGAAATATCTCAAATTGGCGCTCTAAATCGGCTTTTACGCCCGCCGAGTCCGATCGAATATAGGCCCCCAATTCCAAGTTACTCAACACCGTTTGCTGCGCCAAAACGCGCCTCCCTTCTGGACTGTGGGCGATTCCCAATTTCACGACTTCGTGAGCTTGACGGCGGCTAATGTCGCGCCCGGTATAAATAATTTGTCCTTGGTTTATATTAACTATTTTGGAAATAGCCCTGAGTGTGGTACTTTTGCCCGCACCATTAGCGCCGATGAGACTGACAACCTCCCCCGCATTCACGGTTAAATTAATATTTCGCAGGGCTTGAATGCCTCCGTAATTTACACAAATATTTTTTAGTTCTAAGAGTATATTTTGTGCTGTCTCGGGTGGAGTATGTTGCATTTTTTGTGACTTGATTCTTGATAAAAAACTGTCTTTTTTCTAGCAGTTTGCGCGTCAGTCAGTCCGCGATTCCGCCAGGGGTTGAAACCCCTGGTTCATAGCTGAAGTCCTATGAAGACTGGCAGATACATTTAGGACTAACTATTATTCTTAGTCCGCGCACCCTCCGGACTTTGTGCGTGCAGACACGATTTCCAATTACTCGGTGACTCAAGATGACATAATTTCAATCTATCTAATTTTCATCTCCCAAATAAGCCTCAATCACCGCCGGGTTATTTCTCACAACAGCAGGTTCGCCCAAGGCAATAAGCTGACCGAAATGCAAAACGGCAATCCGATCGCACAATCCCATAACTAGCGGTACATGATGCTCGATCAATATTACAGTTAAATTGAATTGTTGGCGCACTTCTCGGATAAATTCGCTTAATTTGTGCTTTTCATTGGGATTCATCCCCGCAGCCGGTTCATCTAACAAGAGTATTTGCGGTTCTAGGGCTAAAGCGCGGGCAATTTCTAAGCGCCTCTGGTCGCCGTAGGGCAAGTTTTTGGCTTGTTCGCCCGCGCGATCGCCCAATCCGACTAAATCCAACAGTTCTAAGGCTTTCCGCTGGGTTTTGCGTTCCATTGCCTTAGACGCTGGCAACCCGAAAATCCCCGCCAGCAGGGATAAAGCTGGATTGCCCGATCGACTGTGGATGTGTCTGGCGATCGCCACGTTGTCCAAAGCAGAAAGTTCCCCAAACAACCGAATATTTTGAAATGTTCGGGCCATACCTTTATTAGCAATTTGATAAGGTCGCAGTTTAGAAATATTTTCGTTTTGATAAATCAGAGTGCCGCTAGAGGCAGATATCAGTCCAGTCATTACATTAAATAGAGTAGTCTTGCCAGCACCGTTAGGGCCGATCAATCCAAAAATCTCGTGTTTTTGAACTGTGAAAGATACGTCGTTTACAGCAATTAAACCGCCAAATCGGCGAGTTAATCCTTGTGCTTCTAAGATGGAATTGCTTTTTGAGAGGGTAACAGTTTCTGAAATCACAAAAAACTAGATAAAATCGGCAATATAATTATGCCTCACATTTGTATTTTAATAAATAGCCTCCCGCTTTAAAATCCTTTACTGATTACCAATTACCCCTTATTAATTACTCGGCATCTAGCTGATTCAACGGAAAACCGCTATAATATTACAATTGCCGTGCCGCCTCAATCTCCTCAAGCCGTCTCGCCTGGGTAATCTTATGACGATGTACGTACCGGATTCGGAGCCTTCGCAAACAAAAGTCCTCCCTACGATGTATGATTTACCCAGTGAAGACCCGGAGGAACCCGGTTTACCTGACGAATTTCACGAGTTTCAACCCGAACTGCTGCGTTTAACCTGCCGCCCCGCCAACCATCCACCAGAACAAATATTTATAGCGACAGACCTCAATCTCTACTACGATTCAAGCCATCTCAATTGGTACAAAAGACCTGATTGGTTTCTCGTATTGGGGGTTCCGAGATTTTATCGAGGTGAGGAATTGCGCCTGGGCTACGTGATGTGGCAAGAAAATGTCAGTCCTCTGGTAGTAGTAGAACTGCTGTCACCTGGAACTGAAGAGGAGGATTTAGGAATCACAGAAGAAGCACGAAATAAACCCCCTACTAAGTGGCGAGTTTACGAACAGATTTTGCAGATTCCTTACTACTTTGTTTTCAGTCGGTACAACAATCAACTGAGAATATTTCGTTTGATTGGCAATCGTTACCGCGAACAAGTTTTAACCGAACCCCGATTCTGGATACCGCAATTAGAATTAGGTATAGGTTTGTGGCAAGGTTGTTATCAAGGTTGTTCGAGATTGTGGCTGCGTTGGTACGATGTCAGTGGAAATTGGGTTCTGACTCCCGAGGAGTTTGAAAGGCAGCGAGCCGAATTAGAAAGTCAGCGAGCTGAATCAGAAAGTCAGCGAGCAAATCGATTAGCCGAGCGCCTCAGAGCAATGGGCATTAATCCAGAGGAGCTGTAAAATTAAATAGCAGCATGAAATGGTGCAAGCTGCAACCGCTGTCCATAAAAACTTATTAACTAAAAATAAATTATGCCAGACTCTACCTCACTGCGCGATCGCTACCTAGCACTAATCGACAAAATTGTCGAAATCACCCTCAAAGGTCAAATTCGCTCCAAAGAACAAGTTTATCAAATGCTGGTGCAAGACATTAGCGCCGGTACCGGTGAAATATTTGAACGCTGTTTCGGCGAACGCCTCGATGCCACCGAAAATCAGCTCAGAAATGAAAAAGACGAAATCAAACAAGCAAAGGCAAATCGCACCCTTAGAGCGCTCAAAACCATCCAAGGAGAATGGGAACGCTGGCAGAAAGAGAACCGCATCGATCGCGCAATTGCATCCTCAATCCAACAAATTGTTACCGCCGAACCTAACGCCCGCCTCCTGGCATTATTGCAAGTAATCGATCCGAATAAAGAACATCCGCTGACTCTAGATCAATTGCAGCAACTGGCAAAACTACTGCACCAAGAAATGCTGCAAACGAGCAATCCCGAAACAGAGCAAGATTTGCAGCAAATCACCGCCGGCATCGCCAAAGGTTTAGAATCTTGGCAGCGTTTGGAACCGGAACTTGTAGGCTGGATTTATCAGCCGCAGCAGCTAGGATTTGCAGGTAGTCCCGAACAAAATGGGCCTTGGGCTTTTTGGGCAAAAAAAGTTAAGAGTCCCTTTCCCCAGGCTCTTTTAAATACTATTGCGCTCGGTGAATCTATAGTTCAATTCGCCGCCAAGGAATCGAATTTAGAGTTAGGCATTTTGGTGGAATTGGCGATTGTTTTGCAGTCTCTGCAGCGGGCGTTGGCGATCTGGTTTGACAAGCAAGTTTACGATTCCAAAGTG
>JAICRN010000260.1 GCA_025937335.1 Microcoleus sp. TY_ISSM_2_bin.22 | reverse complement strand
GGCAATGTGATGATAAACTCTGTGTAATTTCCTACTTCTGTTTCCACTTTAATGTCTCCGCGATGCTGCTGGATGATTATATCGTGACTTATAGATAGACCTAGACCAGTACCTTCCCCCGCTGGCTTTGTAGTAAAAAAAGGATTGAAAATCTTATCTAAAATCTTTGGGTCTATACCTGGGCCGTTATCGCGAATGCGAATTTCAATCGCCGATTCCAGATTTCTAGTTCTGACATCAAGCTGGGGTGAAAATTTTTCTCCGATTTCTTGTTTCTTTTTATGGGCTGCATAGCAAGCATTGTTAATAATGTTAAGAAAAACCCTGGAAATGTCTTGTGGCACGACTTCTATTTGGTCAATATTACGATCGTAATCGCTTGCTATAATAATGTTGAAGGCAGCCTCCTTGGCTCGCATCCCGTGATAGGCTAGATTGACATATTCTTCCAATAAACTATTGATATTTGTGGCTTCCCAATGACCCCTTTGTCCGCGAGAATGCAAAAGCATATTGCCGACGATTCTGTCGGCTCTTTGACCGTGTTGATTAATTTTTTGGAGATTGGTTTTTAGATCGGTTAATAGCTCAGCAATATACTCCATGCTATCGGGAGCTAACCGTTCTGTTTGATTTTCAATTTCTTGCAAAAGTTCTTCGGTTAATTCAGCAGAAACTTCTGAGAAATTGTTGACAAAGTTTAAGGGATTTCTGATTTCGTGGGCAATTCCTGCTGTTAAACTGCCCAGGGAAGCGAGTTTTTCTTGGACGATAATCTGATTTTGCATAGCTCTGAGATTTTCTTCGATTCGCTGGCGCTCTTCAATTTCATTTTGCAGTTGCTCCACACTATGGGTGAGTTCAGATGTACGCTCCTCAACTTTGATTTCTAGTTCTTCATTAGCTTTTTGCAGTGCTTGCTGGGCTTGCTTGCGATCGGTGATATCGCGGACGATCGCAACATATTGTTGCAGATCCTGATTGGAAAGGGAAGCGTCTTGAGAGAATCGATCGGAGATGGCAACTTCCAGAATACGCGAGCTACCATCAGGCAGTTTGAAAGTTTGTTCGCTGCGACTGAGCCACTCCTCTGGCTGAACCCCTAATCCGGGTAGTAATTTGTTTAGGTGAGACCCAATTAGCCCACGAGCCTCTATTCCGAAGACGCTTTCAGCAGCGGGATTAGTCTGACGAATGACACCATTTTCATCCAGCACTACAATAGCATCCAGGGCAATGGTAAATAGCTGTTCTGCTCCCTCTCGTGCCTCGTCCATTGAGACGACTTGGGGTAAGCTCGTCCAACAGGCAACTGCCACCCCAATAAAAGCAACTGTCACCAGTAGCACTACGAATAAATTCAAGCCAACAGTAGAGTTAGCATATAATTTTAAGCCAAAAATCCAGCCGACAGCGACGGCGCTCACAATCAGCAAGATCAAAATTACAACCTGAAACGCCACAAAATCTGGCATTTTGCTCTTGCTTCTGTTGCGGTAAAGCCGAATCCACCACGACGGATGGAAG
Organism: Microcoleus sp. TY_ISSM_2_bin.22; assembly: GCA_025937335.1. GTDB lineage: Bacteria > Cyanobacteriota > Cyanobacteriia > Cyanobacteriales > Microcoleaceae > Microcoleus. Next base: position 6,252 of record JAICRN010000260.1, on the reverse strand, counting down.
GGGGCAAAGGCAATGCGACTTATCCCTGCATCCACTGCCAAAACACCAACGGGAAAAAACAACCCAATGATAAAGTCTTGCCAGCCCCAAGCCAAGCCTCCGACGACTAGAACCACCGCATCTACTACGAAAAATCCTAGCGACCACCAAGGCCACCGAACTTCTGGCCGATCCCGCCGCAGCCACAGCGAGAGATGGAACATCATCAGGCAGACAACCAAGCCAACATTAGTAATCGCCACCAGCCGAGGCACATTTCCCCAAGCTAGACAGATTAAACTGAGAACCAAAACAAAGACAAGGCCAAATCCAAATACACCCCGTCGGGATACAACTGCGAATGTTGGCGAAATATGCCCATCTACGGCAAGTTGGTACAGCATCCGGGGGCAGTTGGAAACAATTGTCGCGCAACTCAGAAGACAGCTTGCGACTACTAGAAAGGTGACAAGGGTGGGAACCCAGGGCCCCCATAATACCTGACAGGCAGCTAATACATTCAAGAATACGTCATCTTTCAGACCAGGAGCGGTGGCCAAGCGCATCAGTACCCAAGAACCTCCTAAAATCACAGGCAGCATTCCCAGTGCGGAAATTTTGAGAAACTGCAGCGTTTTAGTAGGGTTGCGGCTATCCGCTACGAAACTGGCGGCGGAGTCACAGCAGTAGAAGATGTATGTAGCAAAGTAAAACCATTTAGCCCAGTCAATAAAGGTGAATTCCGGCCAAATGGTGGGGAAAAAGCCGGGACTGTTTGACGAAAAAGCTAACCAGAATAGACCGTGAATCGAAAAAACGGATAGTACGCCGACTGTCGGTAACACGAAAAAGGCGTGCAGAATACTTAAGGCGCGAGTGCCGCTGAATGTCAAAATGAAGGGTAGGAGCGTGAAGGTAATATTTAGTAAAGTTTCTGGACAGCTAAAACCTAAACTATTGAGGTTGACTTTGATGAGATGCGTCAGTACGATCGCAGAAATTGGCAGTGTTGATACCCAGCTTAAAAAGTAGCCGATCGCTGCATAACTTCCCAGACCCGGATAATTTTTCAGCATTCGGGCGGTATAGTTGGGCGTTCCCCCAGCCATGTCTGGGAAATACTCGCCGATGCGTTTTACCTGTAGATTGAGCATTATGCCCATGAGGATACCGGGCAACCAGACGAAGATGGCGCTAGGCCCGATCGCTGCTTGGATCGCTGTGGCGATGGTAAACCAATTGGCGTGACCGGTGAGGCCAAAGCCCGAGGTTTCGACGGCACTCAGGCTTCGGGGCAGGCGCATGAGCTCTCGCCTCTTGAGATTTTCTCGTGGGGAAGGCTGAGTTGGTTCTGAGTGGTAGCCGTTTTCCGGCTGGTGTCGGATGTCTGTCGCCATCAGTTTTACCTATTATTTTGGGGATTTTGCTGTCGCCACCCTGATGTTCAGCTTTATAGCTTTTAACTTTTTCCGTTAAGCATTTTTGCTCGTCTTAAATTTTGGGAAAGCTGCCTTTTTCAGTCAACTATTAAAATCTATCTCAATCCGTCTTCAATATTACCAGGACTTACGCAACTGTCACAGCTCGGTGTACCAGAATCAAAAAAATAGACAATAGACCTCTTGCAAAAGTCCTTTTCATAAATTTATTGGACGGGCAAGATGCCCGTCCCACCAGAAAAAATAACTTTTGTGGGATGGGCATCTTGCCCGTCCTAGTTATTTTTGCAAGAGGTCTAATAAACATCGAACGGGAAGTTGTAGTTGCTGAATTAAATAACTTAATAGCAGCCCGTGTTTAATTCGATCTATTGTTTTACCATTTTTATCTGCTCAACTTTTGAGCACCCCACACAAGTTCACGGCAAGCAATATGATTTGTTTGAATTCTAGATTGAAGGGACTGGCAAGATTTTCTCCCGGTTAATTGCTTGAGTTCCCTAATAAATTGCTCAATTTTCTTCTAACGAATAGCACACACCTGAGTGTACTTCATTCGTCCGCTTATTGAGTTTGGTCGTTAGTCGCGACTGTCAACTTGCGAGCGATCCGGACTGGTTAAAGTGATGGGTACGATCGCGCCCTCACCATGTGCCAGTCGCGTAAGTCCTGTAGTTATTAGTAAGGTGCGCCTCGGCGCAGTTTGCAACTACAGATAGTGTAAACATAGAAGCAATGCAGTATAATTCCTGTTCTCCCTTCTTCCCTCTTCCTTCTGACTGAATAACTTACGCAAAAAATGGTTCGCTGCGCTATTTGTAGAGTCTCTGTAGACCGAGGCGCACCCTACAGATCGAGTTTGGGTGTCCAGGAATATTCCCTCTTGCTTCTTTTTTCTTCCTTCTCAAGAAAAAACCCCGGTTTCTTCAAGAAACCGGGGTTTTTCCTACCAACTAAGAGAGGAGTTACAACTTAACAGGTAGCGGTTGCCGGAATTCTGCATTTCTCGCACAACCCTCTAAACCAAACTACGGGCAAATTCTCGTTGCAGCTTCTTTAAAGCTGTCTCATTTCCTCTTCAAGCACCCGAACCAAATCTTGGTTGCCACTGGATCTCGCTACTTCTATGCGGTGCATCAGTTGCTTGTGAATGTTAGCGCGGTGGGTTTCTGCGACTTTTTTTACGTTTTGACGATTTGTGTTCATGGTGGACGTTCCTTATATTAAATTTGGTGTACCTGCTACTTCTCTAATATAGCGCTAAATTTCAAAAAGTATCTAAATTTACAAAAAATTTACAGTTATTGACCGATCGACCACACTACTGTATAAGATTTGCCATAAGTCAATAGCGATATCTTGACAATAAAACAAGGTAGAAGGCTAGAGCTGCTGAAGGCTGAAGTAGAAATTCTCCCTATCTCCCAACATTTACTCAAAGGGCTAGGTACTTATGGCGAACCCAACATTTAGTCAAAACTCAAAACTTCCTCCAGCGCCTGTACCAAATGCTGAAGGTGTGCGAGTTCGTGAGTTGCCATCAGCGAAATCCGAATCCGACTCACGCTTACAGTCGGAGGCCGAATCGCCGGGGCAAAAATACCTCTCTCCTTGAGTTTGCTGCCCGCTGTTAAAGCTGCGGCTGCATCTTTTAACGGAAGAGTGAAAATTGGGGAGAGGGAATTGCTGATTGGTAATTGGTGATTGGTAATCGCGCAATATTTGAAAGTTTCGATATTTTGTCGCAACCGAAGTCGGCGTTCTGGTTCTTGCCGGACAATTCTCACAGCTTCCAAAGCCGCCGCCGCGTCAGCAGGCGTCAATGCTGTAGTATAAATCCAACTGGCAGCTCGATTGCGGAGAAAATCAATTAAAGCAGCAGAGCCCGCAACGTAGCCGCCCAAACTTCCCAAAGCTTTGCTGAGTGTCCCCACTTGAATTAGCGGTGTTCCCGTACATCCGAAATGTTCTGCACAACCGGCACCGCTAGCACCGAAAACTCCTGTAGCGTGAGCTTCATCTACTAATACCATACAGTTAAATTGTCCGGCCAAAGCTAACAACTGCGGCAGCGGACACAAGTCCCCATCCATGCTAAAGACGCTATCGGTAATAATTAAACACTTGCGGTATCTCCCGCGATTTTGCTCTAGCTTGACCTTTAAATCCTCAAGATTGCAGTGACTGTACTCTAGGGAAGTTGCACCGCTGAGTGCGGCTCCGTTTTTCAGGCTCGAATGGTTGTACTTGTCAGATAATATCAAATCGCGCTTGCCGACAACGGATGCGATCGCTCCTAAATTCGCCAAATATCCCGAACTGAATACTAAAGCATCTTCAGTTTGTTTTAAATTAGCAATAGCCAGTTCTAGTTCTCGGTGCAAATCTCGGTGTCCGCTTAGCAACCTCGAACCCGTCGCACCCGTACCAAATTCCTTAGTTGCAGCTACAGCCGCTTGAATTAACCTGTCATCGCCGGCAAGTCCCAGATAATCGTTGCTGGCAAAGTTGATCTGCCAGTGGTCTGCTAACTTTACCACAGGCCCGGGGCAACTTTCGATCGATTGCGGCGATCGATACCAATGGGCGCGGCGAACTGTATCCAGGGCCTTGTCTATCCAAGCGTAAGGGTTTGTGTTCATATTGGAAAGCGATCGAGTAATACGTTATATTAGCTGGTGGTCAGTTCCTCCTTATCACAGAAGCATATGCCACTCACTAAAAAGTACCGATTAGTCACCCGCAGCGATTTTGACGGTCTGGTCTGTGCGGTTTTGCTCAAAGAACTCGATATGATCGACGAGATAAAATTCGTACATCCTAAAGATATGCAGGATGGAAAAATCGAAATAACAAATAACGATATTAGTACCAATTTACCCTATGTTGAGGGAATTCATCTAGCTTTCGATCACCATTTCAGCGAAACTCTCAGACACGAGAAAATTAAAATCAACCACATCATCGACCCCTATGCAGCTTCCGCAGCTAGAGTGCTGTACAAATATTATGGAGGCAAAGCAAAGTTTCCTGATATTTCCGACGCGATGATGGATGCAGTTGACAAATCTGATTCCGCTCAATTTACCAAAGAAGAGGTTCTGCATCCACAAGAATGGGTGCTGTTAAACTTCATAATGGACGCCAGAACAGGCTTGGGAAGGTTTAAAGAATTTACGGTTTCCAATTATCAGTTAATGATGCAGTTAATCGATTACTGCAAAAATCATACCATCGATCAAATCTTGCAGCTTCCAGATGTGAAAGAAAGAGTAGACCTCTACTTCGCGCAAGAAGAAAAATTTAAAGACCAAATACAGCGCTGCGCCAAAGTTTATAATAATTTAGTTGTTTTGGATTTGCGCAACGAAGAGGTTATTTATGCGGGGAATCGTTTTGTAATTTACGCTTTGTTCCCCGAGTGCAATATATCAATTCACGCACTTTGGGGACTGAAACAACAAAATACTGTTTTCGCAGTTGGGAAGTCAATCTTTAACAAAACTTCTAAAACTAATATTGGGGAGTTAATGTTAAGATATGGCGGAGGCGGACACCAAAATGCTGGAACTTGTCAGATTGAGAACGATCGAGCTAGTAAAGTTTTGACAGAGTTAATTGCCCAGATAGAGCAAAATGGTTAAATTGCCTTAATCTTTCTTGCAGTCAGGACTTGAGTCTTTGATTATTTGAATTTTCAGGACTGAAGTCCTTCGTGCAAACTGGGATTTTTAAGACAGAAGTCCTTAGTGCAAATGGGAGTTTAGTCCTTAAGGTTTTGAGATGGGGGGTTCTGGGCGTTGAGAGTTTCTGAACTCTTGCCTTTGACTGGCGGCAAATGGTCTACCAAACCCATATCAAAAGCGACATCTGGCAACTCATCAGCGTTATATTTTCCTGGCTCAAACAATCGCCCGGGAGTAAAACAAGGCTGTTTCAATTGTACCACTTCCCCTGGGGAAAACATTCCCCTAAACATTTTGCGTTCGAGTCCCATAATTTCCGCTCCTAAAACAACTCTCGCATTAATCTTAGCAATTTTTGAGCCGCAGCTTCCCAATTAAATAAATCCGCCGTTTCTCTAGCTTTTTGAGCTACGTGAAAACGCATCGGGTCTTCAACAATTTTTCGCAACTGTTCGCGAACAGACTGAACATTTGGTTCTGCCCAGTGAGGAGCATTTCTGATTTTTAGATACTGAGTATCGTAACACTTTCCTACGGGAATTAGATCGTAAGCAATGGGATAGCAGTTATCAGCATTGGCGTACTCAGTCGGGCCGCCGTACATAGTCATAGCGACGGGTAAACCCGCAGCAAAGGCATCCAAAATTTTAATCGCAAAACCCTCGCCGCGAAAGGGAGCTAAAAAAGCATCGGCTGACAAGTATAAATCGGCCAGTTCTGCTTTATTGCAAAATTTAGAGACGATCAGAATTTTTGACTTTAACTTGCCGAAAATTTTTTCTATATTTACGATATGTTCGACTATGACTTGAGGATTTTTGCCGCCATCTTTGATGATTAACTCTACGTTGGAATCATCTTTAAACTCTTCAAAAAAAGCTTGAATGGCGAGATCCGTGCCAAATCTATACAAATCAAAAGAATTGGTCATGTGCAGAACAGACTTTACCTCGTTCTGGCTTTTTGGCGACCTGGGAAAATAGAGTTGCGAGATTAAATGATTAAAACCTAGAGGCATGACTGATACTTTGTCAGGCGGACATCCAGCTTTGATTAAGACGTTTTTAGAATATTGGCTGACAGCTAGTTTGTGGGATAAGTTATTGACAGCATCGTAAATCCAGTAATCATAATCATCAGTGTTTTTG
>JAICRN010000581.1 GCA_025937335.1 Microcoleus sp. TY_ISSM_2_bin.22 | reverse complement strand
TGGTGAGAACTGACGTAAAAAAGATTTGAGTTGCGACCACCATAATTCTATAGGATTGAAGTCGGGATTCGGGGGGATAAGTTCAGTAAACTAGCACCAGCGGCTTGTATCAATGGTTCAATAGTCCCCAACTTGTGAGCGGGTAGATTATCCATAACAACTACTGCACCATCCCATAAGTTTGGCACTAAAAAATGTTCAATAAAGACTTCAAAAGCTCTGCCATCCATCGATCCATTTAGTGTCATCCCTACTACTTTTTTTAAGCTAATTGCTCCGACAACTGTGACTTTGGCGCCGCGATAGAATGGTTTTAAATCGTAGACTCTACTACCACATATACATGGAATTTGCTGTAATTTTTTCTGTGTAAACTCTTGCTTGATTTAAGAGTAAGAAGTCCCTTGGATAGCTGATATCGGCGGGCGCACAGGTAGCATCCAAGATTAATTTACCTCGATTTTTCGGTGCCTCACTTTCGGCTTCGGGATTTGTTTTTTTCGCCCTCGCACCGGGTCGCTTCTGGCAATCTCCTCACCACTTCTCTGTTGACTTTATTGACGAGTTCGGCGCTGATTATTTGTCAGAAATGAACTAATAAAGATGGGTCAAATGGCATCTCACTGCTATAGGATGACTGACCTATAAAGTATTGTAGGTAAGGGTTCTCCCGAATTTGCTTGACTGTTTCACGCGGAGCTAATTGCTAATTTTTCCTTAATAATTAATGCTCCCAATGCCAACCGAAACGATTTAGCAGGTGGGCCGACTTCTGTCACGAAGTTTTGAGCATATTCTGATTCAAATTCTGTCCAAGGAATTAGTTGGGCGAGGATGACCCAACGGTTATCTTCTGCCAATTTTCCTCCAAAGGGTAGGAAAAAGTCGGTGGCTCGGCTTGGGGCTGGTTCAACTTTTCGGTACGCGCTCGCAGGTGGTGATGCACGGGTTTTGAGCGATTTTAGCAGCTTTTCTGGCACGCTTACCACCCAAGTAGCGCTCACAAACCCAATTAGCGTCACTTTTTTCTCGTTATTCAGCAAGCCCTACTTAGCTTGTACGCTCTCGCTCTCGGTCGGAACGACCCCCTTTGGGGGGAAGTTCCGTTGAGACCTGGTAATGTCAAGCAGGTTTCGCCTCGATCGCACTTACTGGTCCCGTTGTTTTGATCGTATGAGTCACAGTAAATCCCGCCGATGAAAGTAAATTATAAAATTCATCCTCTGTACGCATAAAAGTACCACCCAGAATGAACAAATTTAGACTCCCCAAACCAATAAAGGGCGACATTTTACCTTGAGGCAACATAAAATCAACAACCACTAGCTTGTCTTTAACAGTCATAGCTTGATAACAGTTACTAAGAATTTTAATAGCATCCGAATCATCCCAATTAAGTAGGACGCGAGAAATTAAGTAAAGATCGCCACCCTGAGGGAGAACCGAATCAAAAAAGTTTCCTCCAACTATTTGACACCTATCGGCAACTCCCGCCCCTTCCAAAACCCGATCTGCACCAACAACAACATCTTCGCGATCGAACAAAATAGCTTGCATCTTAGGATTCGCATTCAAAATAACAGCCGTTAGAGTTCCAATGCCCCCTCCCACATCCACAAGTGTCTTAACTTCTGAAAAATCATAAGCTTCAAGAACCGGAAGCAGCCACTCTCTTGTCGTCTCCTTCATCCACTCATTAAAATTTACACTAGCCTCCGAATCTTGCTTTAAATAACTATAAAAATCCCTATTGAAAGTATAATTAAATGCAGTTTTTCCCGTCTTTATACCGTATAGTAAATTGCCCCACGCCTGATAGATCTCATCACCCATCGCCATAACTGTACCCCGTAAAGAATCAGAAGTACCAGTCAACAAGTGTTTACTCGTAGGATTTAATTGAAATTTGTCATTATCTTCTGTAGAAAACACACCAACGCTGCTCAGCATACGCATCAAGTGATAAATACTCCTAGAATTTACACCAGTAGCTTGTGCAAGTTCATCAGCAGTCTTAGAGCCTGTACTCAAAATATCTGCAATTCCCAGTTTAGCTGCCACAAAAAGTGCCTGAGATTTTTGATATCCATACATCATTTCTAGTAGCACTGAGGATGAGCTTTCACCTTCGGATTGGGTATTATCTGCGTATAAAGTCATGGGAATTCCTTTGAAAGTTATCTATTTAAGAATTAAAGAGGCAGTATCCAGAAATATAGAGATTACTGTCGTCTCCACATTTAGCAACACTGACTCAACAAAAAAACTGTTAGGTCAAAAGTGCGCCCAAGCGCCACAAAGTACCTCTATCATCTAAATTAGCTGCCTTGCCTCATCAAGGTATACTCTAAGTTGTTCAGCCATAACCTGAACATGAGGGGGATAATTCATAGTAATATGATTTCCCGGCACTTCTTGAACCTCTACACCTCCACTAGCAACCTCAATCCAAGGTAATTCTGGATTTTTAGGGTTAACTTCATTTTGTTCGTTAGCACGGAAAAAGATGATTCGACCCGGATAATTTTGGGGTATATAATTTCGCATCGCTTGGGCGTGTACTTTAAACAGATGAAGAAACTGGCGAATCTGAGGTAAACCAAAATCGGGAGGCACTACCCTATTAGCAATTTTTACTTGCTCTAAAAAGTAGACAAGTTGGTCATCTGGTTCCAGTTTTTGAAGAACCTCCATAGAAAGAGACAGATTGAACCCAACACCTAGTAAATATACCAAAATAGCGGTGTCATCTTCCGTTTCTAAAACAGGCATTTGACCGGGCCCAGGAGTATCTATTAAAGTTAGCAGCGCTATCTTTTCACCTTGGGCATTGAGTTGCTGTGCCATCTCAAAAGCAACAGTGCCTCCAAAGGAAGAACCACCCAAAAAATAGGGGCCTTCTGGTTGTTTAACCCGCACTGCTTCAATATAGCGAGCAGCCATTTCCTCAACTTTAGTAAAGGACTCAGTTTCCCCATCTGAGACGTGCGCTTGTATTCCAAAAACAGGCTGATCTGAACCTAGATAACGCGCTAAATCCCGATAAATGTAAACGTGGCCACCTACCGGATGAACTAAGAACAAAGGTTGCTTAAAACTACCAGGCTGAATTTGTACTAACAAAGATTCAGAAGCTGGATGGATTCCCTGGTCAGGATGATCGGATAACTCAGGATTGTCTTTAATTAATGCAGCCAAAGCTGCAATAGTAGATGATTGCAATAGGCTATGGGGAGACAAGAATTTGTGCAGTGTTTCGTTTAATTTAGTTATTAGTTGAACTGCTAATAATGAGTCGCCACCTAAATCAAAAAAGTCATCATGAATTCCTATTTGCTCAATACCGAGGAATGCTTGCCATATATTAGCAATAGTTTGTTCAATCTCATCTCTAGGAGCAATATAGCTATTTTGCAAATTTGGTCTGGAATGGAGTGATGCTGAATCTACTTTTTGGGAAATTTCTTCGGGTAAAGATCCAATTTTAATTGGTTGCTCAATTCCCGGTGCTTCAATCCAGTAACGTTGGCGCTCAAACGGATATGTTGGCAGCGGGAGACGATAACGCTGCTCATCAGCATAAAAATTAGACCAATCTATTTGTACTCCTCCTAACCAGAGTTTACCCAATGTAGTAAGTAAGAAAGCTACATCTGAATTTTGGTCTTGTGGATGGCGCAATGAAGAAAGTACAATTTGCTCAGCCCCCTTATTAGGATGCTGTTTTGCTAGCGTGTTCAACGTCCGTCCGGGTCCCACTTCTAGCAATATTTGATTTTGGTCTTTCAATAGCTGTTGTAACCCATCTGCAAAGCGTACTGTTTGCCGCAGATGTTGAGCATAATAACTCGGATTTGTCGCCTCTGTCGCTGTAATCCAATTACCAGTGATATTGGAAACGTAGGGAATTTTAGGCGAGTTCAGCTTAACTTTTTTAACCTGTTCGGTGAAT
>JAICRN010000250.1 GCA_025937335.1 Microcoleus sp. TY_ISSM_2_bin.22 | reverse complement strand
TGTCCCGGTTTTTTCAAAGCGCTGGCGATCGTCTCTCCAGCAGATTCAAACAACTGCTTAATTGCCGCGACTGCTTCGCGAGCTGAATTTAACAGCGCGGGGCCGAATACGATGCCGATCGTCTGCTTTAATCCTTGGAACAAACCTTCCAAAACTTCAAGTCCGCCGCCGAAAATATTGCCCAACCCTCGGAAAAGACCGCGAGCGCCGTCTTTGATTCCCGTCCAAACGATCTCAACGCCTTCTTCCAGCCTGGTAAAGTCACCCCGCAGAGCGTCGGGAATGCCGCCGAATATCTTTACCAAACCGCGAACAACGTTGATTACCATCATTACGCTCGATACAGCAACCTGAGCAAATCCGGTAAAGACTCGAATCAAACCCATGAGAATAGTTCTCAGTCCCAAAAAATTGGTGGCGATCGCCAAACCTGCCAGTGCAATTCCACCCAGAACAAATGCCAATGGTGATAGGTGAACGTAAAACAGCAAAGCGCTCAGTCCTGCACCGGCAAATCCAGAAGTGATTTGCCCCAAACCGAACTGGATGTTCGTCCAGAAATCTCCGGCTGCTTCTTTAAATCCCGCCCAATCCATTTGACCGAGAGAAGTTGCGGCGCGCTTGGCAAAATCAGCGACATCGCCTTTGAGAATGCGGAACGCGCCGCCTGCTTTTTTAAGATCGGTGGTCATCATCGCGCTGAGATTGCCGCCGTTGCTCCTTTCCAAATAGCGCCAGCGATCCGTTACGGCATAACCGACTTCTTTAATGCCACTAGCAATTGCTACTTTCGCGTCAGCTACCGCAACTTTTAATCCGTCTGGATCGATACCGATATTCTTGAGCATCCGGTCGGTACCTTCGTCGAACACGAAACTGCTTGCTGCAATTTTCTGTTGGACGGAGGCGTGCTGCTCTTGCAATTTCACCATTGCTTGCGAAGCTGCTGCTGCCTGAGCTGCAAATTTTTCGATGCCGTTTGTTCCCCCAAGCAGTTTCTGAAAAAAACCGGTCGGTGCTGGGGTTTCTGCTGCAACTTTTACTTTAGCGATTGCCTCGGCGTAAGTCTTTTGCAGTTTGACTTCTTGTTGGTTGATTTCTTGAAGCTCTTCTTGCAGCAATGCCCGCTTTTCTTTAGCTGCACCACCTTGCTCCAAGAACAATCGGTTGTGCTGTTTGGCGATCGCCTGCTGCAAAAACTCGCCTCCAGGTTTTTTGTACGCAGTTCCGATTTGATCTGCATTCATCTGTCCGCCAGTTGATTGCAAGAGGTACTGCAAATTGGCAGAAGCTTCTTGAGAACCTACCCTGCCGGAACGCGCATCAAAATCGGCTTGACGGACAGCAGCTTCTAAAGCATCTTTGTAGTCTAGTTTTACGCCGGCCTGCACCGGGATTTCAGTTGCAATTTCGGGTTGCTTTTTGTCGAAGCCTCCGAGGAATCCGCGCAAACCGTCTAGCAGTTTTCCTCCCCCAAATCGAGCAAGACCGCTCTTTTCGAGTCGATCGAGCATCGAGTGAAAGCCTTGGAACAAATTACCCAGTATTTTGGTTGGGTCTAGCGAGTCTTTCATCAAACCGGCGATCAAGTCGCCGACGAACGGCAAATTGAACAGCATTGCCTTGATGTTTTCGATCGCCCCCTCCCACGCCAGCGGGATTTGAACCGTCGGGTTGTGATTTAGCGCATTGATGAGTCCGGTTCCGATATCGATCGCTGTCTGTACTAAAGGCATCGCAACAAACCAATCGACAAACCCCTGCCACGCGCCCTGAATCGCCGCAACAGCAGCTCCCATCGGTTCGAGGATCGGACTGAGCTGCGTGCCGAACTTGTCTTGCATCCACAAAAAGGCTTCGTCGATCTTTCCTTGGACGAAGGCGATCGTGCTGGCGATCGGTTCTTGCACGTTGACTAACAGCGGGCTGAGCAAATCGATTCCGGCAAACCGCTTCAAACCTTCGTTGGCTAAAAGCAGGCCTCCAGTAATTGCAGCCATTGTCAGCGTGACCGGATTGAATATTAAAGCAAAAGCAGACCCGATCGCCGCAACGCTCGAAACAATTGCGCCCATGACGGGAGCCATCAGTCCGCCGACTGCACCAATTAAAGTGAAAATTTCTAGAAACTTGTTTAACTTAGCAGCGCTCGCTTCGTCTAGCATTCCCATGTTTACGAGCGAATAGCTTGCCGTTTGAGCCGCAAAACCGATCGCCGTAATCGCACCGCCGACAGCCATACCTGCTTTGCCTGCACCAGCTACCGCACCTCCGAGCGCTCCCAAGAACCCGGCAGAACGCCGCGCAGCGCGCTGCATATCGGTTTGGATTTGCTGACCTGCAACGTGCGCGCTGTTAGCAATTTCGCCCATGTTTTGCCCGACCGACTGCTGCGTGTGTTCCCAGTTGGCGCGAGTGTCGGCTGAAGGTCCGGGCGATCCTTCCGAGATGTTGCGTTTCAGCAAGTACCCGACGCGCTTGAACCTCGCGACCAGCCCGCGCCAACCGCCTTCTGAAATTTCTTCTGCTGTTTGCGCCCAGGCATTTTTTGCACCTCGCGCTGCGTTTGTCGCGTGAACGAGCAGTTTTTGAAAGGGATTGAGTCGAGCAATTTCTTGGGCGCGGAATTGAGACAATGTGGCGATCGTATTGTTTAATCTTTGAATTTCAGCTTGGGGTGCATTTGGCAAATTTTCTACTGGGAATGTTCCCGACCGTGCCCTGTACAAATTACTTTCAGGCACGTTTCTTCGAGCTTGTTCCTCGCGCAGTCGCTGCGTAGTCGCTGGCGCTGCCATATTCTGAATCCTCGACGCTATCTTACCGAAAAAACCGGAAACAGCACCCCATATCTGACCAAATAGCGGAACTTTCCCCACTTGAGTCGCGGCATAGGAAAAAGTTCTGCGAATCACCGTGTAAGACGAAACCATGAAGTCAGCAACTGCATCCGCAATTTGACCCGTTTTGGTTTTAATTGCTGCCAGTGATACATTTGGATTTTTTACGATATCCCATATCAGTTTTAGCGGCGCCATCCCGGCGTCAACAAGTGCCGGAACCAGAGCTTTCAAGAAATAATTTCTCAGCGGACCCACGGCTCTAGTAGTAAAACCACCCGGTGCTAGGAAGTTCATAATATCTTGGGTACTACCTCGATCGACCCCAAGCGTCGCAGCCAAAGCTTGACCAATCGCATCGCTGTTAGCAGAAACTTCTTGGAATCGACTATCTCTGAGACTTGCGCCAACACCTTTCGATCTCCTGCTATTTAATACCGCTTGCAAAGCTCTGTTTTGAACGTGTCCCTCGGTAATCCCCCGCGATGCGAGCTGCGCTCTAAAACTTTCCGCAAAAGCTTCTTGATTGGAATAGCCCATGTTGGCGCTCAAACTCTGCAAACTGTTGCGACTGTCTGCTTGGCGGCGCTCGCGGGCTTCTTTAAACTGTCGAATGCCCGGTAGAGACGCCAAACCAGTCATGCTTCTGGTTTTTAATCTCGCAGCGCTAGCACCTAAATCTGTTATTGCATTACCTAGCCATTTCCATGTCCCTTTGACCATTTCTACTATCGGTTCAAAGAGAACATTCCGCAGTATGTCGCTAAGTCCCTGCAATGGGTGGAATCCACCAACGCTGAACGAAGCCATATCCGTTAGACGATTGTGAATGTATTCTTCTAGCGTCTTGGCGTCGGTTTCTATATTTTTAAGGAAGACCTTGATGCTGTCAGTAATTGTACCGAATCCCGTATTTCTCTGGTTGGCGATCGATCTTAGTTGAGCGGCGACTTGTTCGTTGCCACCCTGTAACTGCATCTGCCTCCCGATTGCCGCAATTTGTTCTGTTGTTAGGTCGGTAACGCGACGGCCTGTATTGATGAATTCGTGGATCTCGTCCCAAAGTTTAAGCGTCGCATCATGACCGTCGCGTTCGTCAGTTTCGACCTGACTGGCAATTCTTTCGATCATTCTTGATGCTTCTCGCTCTCCAGCATCACCAGTTCTACCTGTGGCTTCTGCAATTATTTGCGCTAAACGATCTATCTTAAGTACATCTTGATCTCCGTGTCGCACAGTTTCAAGTGCAGTATTGTTAGTAAACTCACCTGTGTGTCGCATCGCATTCTTAAAATACTGAGCCATCTCTCGGTTTTCTGCTTTGCCTAAAATCTCTTGAAAACTTTTAAATTGCTGAGCATTAGTGAACCCCATTTTTGCAGCCATTTCTGTAAATTTCGTATCCGGAATTTCGGTCTGAAATTTTCCGGTCTGCATAAATGAATTAAAAACCTTCGTTTGTTCTGCATCCAGCCGCGCCATAAATGCTTGGCGACTCAAATTAACTTGATTGAGATGCGCCGTAACTCCAGCTTCTCGCCTCGCCGTAACGGCTGCCCGACGCGCTTCGCGTTGAGCAAAGCCTTCAGCTTGCCGTGCTACGCGACGGTCTATTTCTGCGCGAAGCGCATCAACTTGATTGTTGTAAAGTTTAGTTTCGCTGTTAATACCGATAATTTTTAAAAGTTGTGTTTTCCAGCTTTCCTTAGCGCCGCTCAGTATTGATTCGGTAGATAAAGCCTGTTCTACCTGTTCGATATTTGCAAATCCCAAAGCTCTAGCCAACCCAGCTTCGTGACTGATGTAAGTATCTCTAAATTTTTGCTCCCCCGTAGCGTCATCAATATAGGATTCCTGTTGCGGACTTCGCTGTCGCAAAGCTCCCTTCCTGAAATTACCCTGTTTAATTTGCAACAAAATTGCGTCTTGCTCTGCGCGACTAAACTTAGACAGCCAAGTCTTAAATTCTTTGTTTTCAGCATTCCTTATATCGAAGAGTTTGTTTCTAGCGACTCGTGCCTGTTCGAGTTGGCTGTTCAGTTTGGCGACTGGCATTAACGGGTGTGATATTTCGTAAACATCGCGTTTCAAGATATCAGCAATCTTGCGAATAACTGTTTGTTGCGCGTCGGACGTCAACTCTCCAGAACGCAAGCTGGCTTGATAATTTGCCAATTGAGTCCGCTGCTTGTCTTGTTCGCTCTGAGTACCTGTCAAAGTTGCGCCTGCAATCTTTCTTTCAATCCCGCGAATAGCAGCAACAGAAAGACCTTCTTGATTGCCCGGAAACTTTTTGGTTGCATTTACGATCGCCTGTCGAATTCCGGCAACCGTATCGCTCAAAATTCCTTTTAGTCCTTGAGATATTCTGTCTGGTGTCGCGCTTGCACCTGCTAGTTGCGATTCAATATCTGTGAAATGCTTAGGATCTATATCTGTAGCGTTCCTGATTTGTTGCAACTGGTACGCCATCATTTTCTCGATTTGTTGTTGAAGCCGCTGATTGTAATCTGCAACACTCGAAGACGACCCTAGCGTGCCCGCCATAGTATTAAAATCAAAATTGTCCAATGCCCCATAACCCGCAGTTTTTAGCGCCCTCAGTTTAGTTTTTATGTCATCTTTAAATGCTGCAATATCCGCTGTACTGTTCGTAGTGAATCCCGCTGTATTAAGCCCGCTAGATCTTAAGCGACTGTAAATATCTGAAGTTCCAGCTACGCCTTTGGCTTGAGGTGTATTAATCTTGCCTGTACTTGCAGCAAGCTGGTACTCCATCAACTGTCTGACAGTGTTCTTTGCTGATTGACTCAATTTTTGAAACTGTTCGTAACTGGTGGTTAGATGTTTGTCTTCAACTCCTGAAGCAGAAGCCGCGTCTCTAAGCTGCGTATAGCTCAGATTGCTAGCAGTGAAACTACCGCGCCCTTTGTCGAGGTCTTTGACGTTCAGTCTTTCAAGAAAATCGCGACTGTATTGAATCTGTCCGGCATTTTTTTTGTCTTCGATACTGCCGTTCATGCGGGCAACGTTCATCACCGCCACGTTCTGGGTCTTAATGGTTTCAAGCGCGCGCCCTAATGCCGCCAAGTCCGGACGATCTTTCGTGAAGATCGCCCGCAGTTCGTCGCCCTGCATCATCCCCAAGCGCGCAGGCGAAACTGCTTTAGCAACATCTTTTAACGCTCTATCCCCAAAAACACCTGTTTTCGCCTCAAGAGTTTCAGCTAATCGCTTCTGCTGAAATTCTTCGCCAGCACCAGTTAACTGCCATTCTTTCTGTTTTCGCGCACCGATACCGAAGAATCCGCCTTTTGTCACTTCAACTTCGCGAGCGAAATGACCGTAATCTGTTTTTTGCTGCTGCGCCAACGTAACAATCTGCGCTTGAGAGCTAGCAATCACTTTTTCCCTGAGCAACGCAGATTCCTTGGCAAGTTTGAATTCATTTTCTCGTGCTGTCTTAGATTGCGGGTCTTTGTACAATCCCAGGGTAGATCTAGTTTTGTGGACGCCCTCTAAGATCCGACCTTCAGTACCGATTCCCATGACCGCGCCCGGAATCGCCTTTGCCGATCGCACGACATTTATCAAGGTGTTTGCAATACCTTTGACTACATCCCAAACCAGCATGAAGCCGCCGAAAATGTGCTTCTTGACTGCGAAGCCAAGTAAGAAGATACCGCCGAGGACTATCGGGATGATGCGGATCAGTTTTTCGACAAAGAAGGCGATCCAGTCGGTATTGATTCCACTCGAAAACGTCTTCGCGATGTTTGCCATGCTGTCTTGCAGCCACTTTACCGGATGGTTGAGCGCATCGATCATCGCATTAAGCTCTTTGAAGCCATTTTGCATCTGCAATATCAAGAATACAGCAACGCCTAATCCAGCAAGGAATGGTAGGTTAAACGTTGACAGCAGCCACATGATTCCTCGAAGGGCGATACCTGCAAATTTAAGATATTTATTGATAACGACCAAAACACCAATTAAACCTGTAAATACAGCAACAGTACCAACACCAAATATCCGCATCTGATTGATTGTTGTCAGCACGATACCCATTCCTCTAGCAACGTTGCGTCCGATCGTTATCAACACTTGGTCTAAAATATTAAAAATCTCCAACGTTGCTGCGACCAGCAATTTAAACCCGGCTCGAACACCCCAAACAATCCCTTGCACGATCGCCAGCCCAATTGCATAACCCTTTTTAACAACGTAAGGAATAATCTTAGAAATTAACAAGGCAATCCCATCAACAGCGATACGTCTAATTACACCAGCTAGTGCAATTAGACCTGTAGTCATACCTCGTCTCAAGTTGAAGAAACCAATGCCAACGGCGACTTGGATGATATAGGGTACCAGTCGGGCTATCGCCCAAAAACTAGCAACAACGTCACCTTTAGCAATTGCAGAACCAAAATCGACAAACACTTGTTGAAAAGACAGCCATTCAGCTTTCACTTGCTGTGTAAAATATTTTACGGCAATCAAAAATCCTTGCATAACTTTACTAACCGCTACCACAGGCAAAAGCAGTGCCACGCCCAAACCCTGAACACCTAATGTCGCGCCCTTGACAATTAGCCCGATACCGTAAGCGATAATTCCAGCAGTCTTTCCGGCGATCGGAGCGAGAACTTGAAACGCTTGGAAAAATCCGACGGAAAATGCAGCGATAGCGTTAACACTATCGACTAAAACCAACCGCAGGATTCTAACTACGTTAGTGAACGCAAATATGACATTCGCAAATATACCCAACTGTTTGTGAGCTTTCGCAAAATTGTCGATACTGTCAAGCAGTGCAGGTTTAATCGCGTCCAATACCGTGTAATAAGTCATCCACGCAAACGCAGCGCGAGCTAGTAACTGAATTACAGAAGGCGCTACCGCCTTAAACAAAATAAAACCTTCGTTGATAGGCCCAAGCGTAAACGAGCGATCGTACCCTTTCGCGACTCGCATTGCTGCCACACCGCCAAGATATGCTTCTCGAACCTCTTTTAGTTTTTTACCCAGAATACTGATTGGAAATGTTTCTTTGA
>JAICRN010000697.1 GCA_025937335.1 Microcoleus sp. TY_ISSM_2_bin.22 | reverse complement strand
GACCCCTACATCCAAAAGCATCAGCCCAAATCAATTTTATGCGTGCCGCTGATTAACCAATCTCAAATCGTCAGTATTGTTTACCTAGAAAACAATTTGACTGCCGGAGCTTTTACCCCAGAAAGAGTGGAACTATTAAAAGTGTTATCTGGACAGGCAGCTATCTCGATTCAAAATTCTAAACTTTATACACAAGTCCGCGAAAGTGAGAACCGACTCACTCAATTTTTAGAAGCAATTCCAGTCGGGGTGTCAGTGCTGGATGCTTCTGGCAAACCTTACTATAGCAATCGCGCTGCTATTCAATTATTGGGCAAAGGAGTTATTCCTGAAGTCACCAGCGAGCAAATACCAGAGGTTTATCAACTCTATCAAGCGGGAACAGAGCAGGAATATCCCTCGGCACAATTGCCTGCCGTGCGGGCGTTGAGGGGCGAAAGTGCCACTGTAGATGATATGGAAATTCACCAAGGCAACAAAATTATTCCGATCGAGGCTTGGGGTACTCCTATCTATGATGAAAAGGATAATATTTCTTATGCAATTGTAGCCTTTCAAGATATCACGGAGCGTAAAAAAGCCGAAACAGAGCAGATCAGGTTTACCAATGAACTGTTCCAACTCAACCAAGCTTACGAGCGTTTCGTTCCCAATCAATTCCTCCATTTTTTAGAAAAATCAAGCATTGTCGATGTCGAATTGGGCGACCAAGTGCAGTTGGAAATGTCGGTGCTATTTTCCGACATTCGCGACTTTACTAGGCTTTCGGAAAGTATGACACCGGAGGACAATTTTCAGTTTATTAATGCTTATTTATCTCGGATGGAATCGGCGATTATTGAAAATAATGGCTTTATTGATAAATATATTGGTGATGCGATTATGGCGCTATTTAGCGGTAATGCTGATAATGCAGTAAATGCCAGTATTGCCATGGTGCATCAACTTCAACTCTACAATCAAGAGCGGGTTAATTCTGGTTATGTCCCGATTAAGATTGGCATTGGCATTAATACAGGAAATTTAATGTTAGGCACGGTGGGCGGGCCAAATCGCATGGACACGACGGTAATTAGTGATGCGGTGAATTTAGCTTCTCGTGTGGAAGGATTAACAAAAACTTATGGTGTTGCTTTACTGATTACAGAGCAGACTTTTAACAAATTAGCTAATCCTAACAATTATGCTATGCGGATGATTGCTCAAGTTAGTGTTAAGGGAAAAGTAAATTTATCTACAATTTATGAAGTTTTTGAGGCAGATATTCCTGAAACAAAGCGAGGTAAATTAACAACAAAAAATTTATTCGATCGAGGTTTGAGCTTATACCGCCAACAAAAATTTATCGAAGCTACAGAATTTTTTGTTCAATGTTTAAGCTTCTGCCCTTCGGATCAAGTTGCTCAAACTTATTTGGAGTGGTGTGAACAAAAAACTATCACTTTAAATATCGAGCTATTAGAGAGAACTTTAGCATTAGTTCAACCTCGATCTGAGGAATTTGTCAGTCACTTTTATGAAATACTTTTTGATAGTTCTTCTCAGATTAAAATTCTTTTTATGAATACAAAAATGGAACAGCAAAAAGAAAAGCTTTGGCAAAGCTTAGAAATAATTATTGAAAATTTACGGAAACCTCAGTTAATTAATGTTTTTGCTAAAGGATTAGGTGCAACTCATGCCAAATATGGCGTTTCAGTAGAACATTATCCTGTTGTGGCCAATGCACTCATTCAAGCCCTGAAGGCGCAGATGGGTTTAGAGTGGACACCTAAAACTGAAAAAGCTTGGGTAGAGGCTTATACAATTATTCAGTCAGCTATGATTGATGGAATGGCTGTTATGTGACCTGGATGAGGTGTTTGATGTTGACCCGCTAGAAATTAAAGATGGCAAGTTAGCTACGCTGCAATTGTTTGCACAAACAAGGGCAATTTACTTGGAAGGGAAGTTAGCTAAAGCGGGGCGGGTGTTTGCCGAGTGTTGGCGTCAGAATTAGGGCGATCGCGTCGCTAAAATTTATTGGGAACGCTGTCAGTCTACTTTAAGAAATCGCACAAAAATCAAAGACAGGCCACACAATTTAGATTAATCATAAAAGTTCAAAACTCGATCGCTACATTGTTGGAAGGGGAGATCATTTTTATTTTTCACGAGTGGTATTGGGGCGACGGTTGGGTGCAGTATCGGTTGGAGGGAGTGTGGCTGCTGCCACTGAATTTGGGGCAAACAGCTAGTTTGTTGCGGCTGCGGGAGTTTTTGGCGGGTAAGCATCAAGGCTCAGAGTGAGGTGAAGCGCGATCGCTTCATTGAGGACTAGGATTAGGTCAAGATCCATCACAGCAGCGATCGCGGGCAAGGAGGGCAAAAGCAAGAGTAACCGAATTTTTCTGGCATTATCTAAACTTATGTCCCTGTCTAAAAACATACCGGAACATATCCTAGACTTTTCGCCCAATTCGGTATGCAACCTTAGCTGTAAGTTTGGGATTAGAAAATTTGACCAAATATTTTCCTAAATCTGACTTTTCCTCATCGAAAGGCACCTTCATGTCAGTTTCGTTACTCCTTAGTATGTCTATTTTATGATTTGCAGCCAACTGGTCAAACCAATTATAAAATTCGGAGTTATTGTTATCAATAAACAAGAAAAGTGAGCCAATTTTTGCCTGAGTAAATAAGTGAGCGAAGTATTCCTCGGCTGAGTCCCGTAGGCTAAATACTTCTGACATAAAGTAAATCATTGTAAAAAGATCTGACTGAAAATACTTTATGTAAGATTCCCAGTCATCACGTTTAGTGACATCTAGTGGCATATAAGAAGTTGATATGTGAAAGTCGAGGTCTTCTACTTTGTCCTCAACGTCACTCCAAGATTCTCCCCAGCTTTTCTCGCGATCGTAGAGGTGAAACTGTATGGTCGGTGACTTTTTGTTCGTCATCAAGTATTTGAGGATTCCCAAGAAATCG
>JAICRN010000458.1 GCA_025937335.1 Microcoleus sp. TY_ISSM_2_bin.22 | reverse complement strand
CTTGCAATGTCCCCAGACAAGTGGCTGCAACCTATAAAAGTCTGTGGACGAAGGTTAAACAAAACGCTGAAGCGATTAAGAAAGGCCATACCAAGAAACGTTACAAGGGACTAGACCAAGCTCCTAAGTATGTGGCGCGTACTGTTACCTTAAACTATCAGCGCGACTATTCATTTAAGCCTGACCAAAAGGTTAGTATTAATACTTTGAATGGTCGAGTTGTTGTACCTTACAAGGGCTATAACAAGCATCTAAACGTGATTAAAAGCTGCGCCAAGATTGGTGCGGCTAAGATTGTTTACCAGCGTGGTTCTCAGACTTATTACTTGATGGTAAGCCTAGACATAGAACTAGGGAATATTGACCCAACTAAGACAACTAGAATTGCTGGGGTGGATGTAGGGAAACGTTATCTAGCGGTAGAAACCGACTCTAGCAATAAATGTAAGTTCTATTCTGGTAAGGCTGCTAGACATCAAGCCAATCGCTATCACAAAGCTAGACAAAATTTACAGCGTAAAGGCACTCGGTCAGCCAAGCGTAGACTTATCGCTTTATCTGGCAGAGAGAGACGGTTTATCGCTGATATGAACCACAAAATCAGCAAGCAAATAGCAAAGCCAAATAGCCTAATCGGACTAGAAAATTTAACCGGAATACGGGAAAAAATTAAGTCTAAAACAGGTAAAATGGCAAGCAATAAACAGCGAAAAGCCAACAGAAATAAGGCTAAATGGTCATTTGCCCAACTGCATAGCTATATTGACTATAAAGCTAATCTAAGTGGCTATGATAGCGAGTAAGGTATCGGCTCACTATACGTCCCAAAGTTGCGTAAAGTGCGGGCATACTTCCAAGGCTAATCGACCCAACAAAGGGTTGTTATTTCGGTGCGAATGCTGTGGCTATGAGTTACACGCTGATTTGTTGGGGAGTAGAAATATTGCGCTTAGAACGTTGCTCGTTCGGCAAGACTGGATGAGTAGGGGGGTCTTGTCAGCATCCCCTGATGTGTCGAAGGATGAAACCAAAGCCGAAATTCTACAAAGGTTTTCGGAATTGCGGTGGACTTTAGACGCAAGCCCCAACCTCGCGGATAAGCGCGTCAGCGCGAAGTAGCAGGTTGGGGTAGTTGACATAAATTACTGCCAATTGCCCACTAGCACGAAAGGTGCCCAGAAATACGGATTCTGATACTCTCGCTTTTTCAGCAGCGTTAATTGAGCGTTGCGGAGGGCTTCAGCTTTGCTGGTTTTAGAAGAAGCAAGCTGCTTGTAAAACTCAGCCATAAAGATAGCTGTAGATTCGTCGTTGACTTGCCAAAGTGTGGCGGCGGTGCTGCGGGCACCCGATCGAATTGCGGCCCCGGCCAAACCCAAAGCCGCGCGGTTATCGCCCGAAGCAGTTTCGCAAGCACTCAAAACCAAAAGTTCGATCGGCTGTTGTTTCTCCCCAGTGCGGGCTCGCAGCAGTCGATCGAACTCCTTAACATTCACCCGCTCGTCCCAAGTCACAATAAAAGTATCCGCCGCATTCGAGCTAAACTGACCGTGAGTTGCCAAATGGACGATCGGGTAAGACAAAGCTTTAATTCGATCGTGCAACCGCCCGCTGACAAAATCTTGATTCAGCAGCGAACTCGCCGGCATCTCGGCTGCAATTTGTTGAATTTCCTGCGTCACCCCCGGCAAAGCCGAGAAGCCTTGACGCGCTTCCGAGAGAGCAGCGGTGAGCACTTTTAACTTTACTTGGCTCAGCGGTTTCGGTGCCAGCAATTGCAATCCCGGCGCCAAAGCAATACTGTATTTTTCTACCAAAAACTTTTCACCGTCGTGCAGCACCGCCATCGGCAGATTGCGTAAGTAACCGTCGAGCACAAATACCAGTGTTTTAATCCCGCTGGCAGTCAAATCCGCCTCTGCGGGGCGGATTAACCAGTCGTAAACCTGTTCAACCGCTTGCCTCCTGTCGCGGGGGAAAGAAGCAGGTCTGATGGTATTTTTGGCTTGTCTGAAGGCAGTTTCCAACTCGGCTTGAGACTTCTTAGTAGCGTAGCGCCGCAGGGGTTTGCCGGGAATTGATAAAATTACCTCCAAACGATCGCTCAAAATAATCGGATAAATCACCGCCGCTGTAGGATCGATTTCCTCGATCGACTTTGGTTTAGCATCAGCGCAAGCATCCCGAAAAAAGTTGTCCAATTCCGCCAACTGCAAAGATTCCACCGTTTGGCGCGCTAGTTTCAACTTAGCTTGACTGGGAGATTCCTCTTGCAAAAGCAGCCCGACTAATTCCCGATAAACCGGTTCGGCACTTTCCCGAAACGAAAATTGCACTTCGGGATTGACTGTCACCAAATCGCCCCGCAGAGAAGACAGTACATTCACAGCTTGAGTATATTGATCGATCGCCCCTTCTGCATTTCCCTGACCTTTCCGAATCCGTCCCAGTTGCCAAAACAATTGGTAAGCAATATCGGGAGATTGAAACGCCGGTGCTAAACTCAAAGCCTGAATTGTGAGATTTTCCGCTTTCTGATACTGTTTTTGGATTTCCGATAGTTTGCCTTTAGCTGCCAGAATATAAGCTTGTATCCGTTGGTCGCCCAAACTCTTTGCCGGTTCGAGAGAGCGATCGAGCATTTTGTCAATATCGCTTAAACTTAAAGTTTTCGCAGGCGACTGAGCTAATTTCATCAAGCTTTGAGCTAGATTAATTTGAGCGTAAAGTCCGGCGCGGTTCGAGCCAAATTGAGCGGTTTGAGGTTCGATAGAACGCCACAAAACCTCTGCCTCAGACCAATCTTTGCGATCGACCAACAAACTCAATTGGTTTAACTTCGCCTGAATTTGTAGGAGAGAGCGATCCGGCATCGCCTGGATCGATCGAGCATAATACTCTAGGGCCAAGCGTTCCCAGTCAGCCCGCTGTTTAGGTGTCAAACCCGGTTTATTGCTTTGAGCCCGTACCGTATTCCCCAAATTGAGATAAATTGCAGCCTCCTCTGGTCGGCTACCTAATTTTTGGGCTGCTGCGAGTCCCACGGACAGTAAATCTTGCGATCGTTCCAGTTGTCCCAAAACCCGCAGCACCCGCCCTAAAGCATGAATTGCCCGGACTTGTTCGAGAGAAACAGGCTGATTCTTCAAACTTTCCCAACCCGCTGCCGAAACTTCGCAAGTTTGGTTTTCCAGCTTAAAAGAAGCTAACAAAATTTTGCAAGCTCTGGGGTAAAGTCCGAGAATTTCCCAAGCCCGACTTTGATTAATTTGAACTTGAAAAAGTTGATTTTTACTATCAAGCTGCTCGAAAATTTTAGCAGCTTGCTTCCAAATATCGATCGCATCTTGAGTCTGCCCCCGTTCGAGTTGCAACTGTCCTTGAATGTTGAGAGTTTCAGCCAAAATCCGCTGCTGTTCGGGAGTTTTTGCCTGTGTTCGCACAAGCGACAAACTGGAATTCACAGCTTGTTGTGCCTGTTCCCAAAGCGCTAACTGCCCGTAGGTTGCAGCTAAATTGCTCAAAGCTGTGGCGCGATCGAGATTTTCGCCTTTTGCCTCAAACGCCGCCGCCGCTTGCTGCAACAGCGGTACAGCTTCCGAAAAACGTTCCTCTCGGTATAGAGTTCGAGCTTGTCGGACAAGCTGCACCGCTTGTGGTGGATTAACCTGAGCAACTCCGGGAGGAATCGCAACGGATAGCAGACAGGAAATCACAAATAACAGAATTACTTGTCGGAGCGATCGGGTAAACTTCATATTTAGAAAATCAAATTACAGCCGCAGACACACATACTAATTAACCGAAATACATCTTATTTTTTATCTGCGTTAATCCGCGTTAATCCGCCTACATCTGCGGTTTAAAAAAAACCTAATTTCAACGCGGCACACAGCCAGAAATCGGTCGAGGATTGCGAGAGTCAGCAGCATTACCCGGATTATATCCAACAAGAGTCACCTCCCCTTTCGCATTCACCACCCAACCTTGCGCCGCAACAACTTCCTCTTGCCGAAGGCCTTCTTCCCTCAAACCACTTCCACCCTCGAACTCAATCCCTTCTTCCTTCTTGCTTCTTCCTTCCTCTTCCACCCAAGGAAACGGCGCTGCTGCGCTGCTGAGAGCATCATTAGGACTCGCTGGCACTCCTCCTTTCCCAGTAGCTGTAAACTCGCTCTGGGCCCCTCGGATGCAGGGATTTGCCGCAATTAAAGCAGCCGGATTTACCACATTTTGCGGCAGTTCCACTAAACCTTGAGCGGGATTCACCCCAGAAGCACTAAATGTTACAGTACCTTGCAAAGCCGGGCCGCTACTTTGGGAAATAGCCGCAATATCGCTGGTAGGAATTAAAGAAGTCGGACTTACTTGCAACGCTGCAAATTCAGCATCGGTTAATCCCAAATTAACTCGAACCTGTTCGCGAGTGACTGATGTAAACCCAAAAACATTGGGGACATTAATATTAACGCGACCACCTTGGGCCGATCGCGCATTAGCAGTAATATCGCTATTTTCGTTGGGGAGAGTCACCAGAATATCGCTTTTAATGTTAATGTTGCCACCCTCAGAAATACTGGCATCAGTTGTAATTCTGCTCCCTCGACGCAACTGGACATCCCGTGCTTCGAGGTTAATATTTGCTCCGGCACCGGATTCAGTTCTACCGTCAATGCTGCTTTGATTGTCAAGGGAAATTGAATCTGCTTTCACGTTAATGTTACCAGCCCGTGCCGAACCCAATGCTTGCAGATTGAGTGTTCCCCCATTGCGAAGAATCAATTGCCCGACATTCAGATTCAACGAACCTCCGTTAGCCGTAGCATTGGGATTTCTAATGCGAGAGGCAATCCCAACGGAAGTCTGAATTTGACTGTTGAATTCACCTTGACCGCCATTACCAATAATTTCTACACGCCCCGCATCGATCGTAATGCTTCCGGCATCTCCTTTGCCTAAAGATGCAGTAGAAATAACTCCCCCATCCCG
>JAICRN010000345.1 GCA_025937335.1 Microcoleus sp. TY_ISSM_2_bin.22 | reverse complement strand
GCTCTGCCTCGCGAAAATCGAGGCAGAGCCTCCGGATCTGCGTTACCAGGAAGAGCCTGGTAACGAGTAGAATCATTTAGGATTGCTATACATTATCTGAAATTCTGGGATGTTCCAGTTCCTCAATAATTCATACCGCTATTGAGCAAGGCCAAATTGAATACTGTTTCCAGTGCGCATTGCTAAGTGCAGACTTGGGGTGTCCGGCCGGAGCACCCCAAGTCTACACTTAGCTCAAATCCCTAATTCACTAATTCCCCGGTTTCTTGCAGGGAGTGCAGGCGACGGTAAATGCCTTGTTGACTCAAGAGTTCGTCGTGACTGCCAACTTCGACAATTCTACCGCCGTCGAGTACGACGATCGCATCGGCTTCGCGAATTGTACTCAGTCTGTGGGCAATAATTATGGTGGTTCGCGTACCGAGGATATTTCGCATGGCTATCTGGATCGATCGCTCGCTTTCATAATCCAAACTAGAAGTAGCCTCATCAAAAATTAACACATCCGGCTCCACCAACAGCGCCCTCGCAATCCCCAACCGCTGCCGCTGGCCTCCGGACAAGCGCATTCCTCGCTCCCCGACAACAGTATAGTAACCTTGGGGCAACAGCCGCACAAAATCGTCTACTTTGGCGATGCGACAAGCATCCTCAACCTGCTCGAAAGTTGCATTTCTGTTTCCGTAAGTCAGATTTTGCAGCAAAGTACCGTTAAAAACGTCTACTTCTTGGTGGACAATCGCTAAACGCTGTCGGTAGCGAGTCACGTCTAAACTGCAAATGTCTTCTCCGTCGATCAGAATCCGGCCTCCGTTGGGTTCAAAGTAGCGAAACAGAAGTTTAACTAAAGTCGATTTCCCGGAACCCGATCGCCCGACTAATGCTATGGTTTGACGGGGATGAATCAATAAATTCACATCCTGCAAAACTGGTTTTTTACTGTCGTACCCGAATGTCAAACCGCTGAACTCAACTTTGCCGGTAAATTTATAAGGTGGCTGTGCCGATCGAGCATTTTCTGCTAAATTAACCGCATCAACACCGTCTGGCGTTTGCATAAACTCGTGGAAGCGGATCATTGAAGAATAACGGCGCGCCAATAATTCGGCGATCATGCTAATCGGACGCAGTTGGGAATATGCCATGCTTGCCAACGTGTAGACGGTAACAAAATATCCGAGGGAAATTTTGCCTGCAACCGTGGCTGCTAGGCTAAAACCGAGAACTGAAAACAAACACAACTCGACGATCGTCTGCTGGTATGTTCCCAGAGTGATGTATCCTTTGTGAATGCGCTGGATCACGACTTTTAATTCGCGATCGAGTCTGGTTGTTTGCCTTTTGAGTTCATCGGTTTCTGTAGCAAAAGCTTTGACTGTTTTGATGTTGGTGATAATTTCCGAGTTGCGGCTTTCGGTATCTTCGATGTATTCATCGAGAATTTCTTCCCGCGCAGTCAACTGTTGCAGGCCTTTGAGGGTGAAACTGAGGATAAATAGGAATGAAACCAAAATTAATAAGCCAATCCGCCACTCAATTAAGCAGATAACGGCAAAAATGCCGATTAAGCGGACGATTTCGGGGATGAATTCGCCGGCAACTTCTGGGTAAGTCCAAGTATGGTTGGCGATGCCTTTGGCGATGCGGCTGGCAATCCGTCCGGCGTTGTTTTCGTCGTAAAATTCTAGGGGTAAGGTGAGGATTTTGCCGATCGCACCTCTCATTTGATCGCGCCTCGCCCTCAATGGTATCGCCCAGTGGAACCAATTTCCCAGCCAAGGCTTTACCGGCGCTTTGGCGACTGTTACCAGAAAAATTATCCCCAGCAAGACGGATAGGGATAATATTTTGTTGGGTGACTGCTGGGTAACAGAGGCGATCGCTGCTATCAGTTTTTGGGTTACTGTATCTGTAGGTTGACTCGACAATACGTTTAATATTTGACCGATCGCGTAGGGAACAAGCAAATCGGCTAGCGCCAAAATGCTGGATGCGCCTATGCTGTAAACTGATATTTTCCAGTAGCGACTGTAGTATTTGAAGATGTCCTGAAAGCTTGCCATAAATTTGTGTTGAGATACAACCCTTGCAAACACTTGCATCTAAAACTGCGCTCTCGGCGCGCCTTGTTTACAAGCGTACTACAAAAGTAGTCGATCGGAGAGCCATCTTGGATCATGCTAGCGACTCGCCCGATCGGGTGATTTACGGCCATCCTTTGATCGTCAGGCATCTATCCGCATTCCTTGGCAAAAAGCTCACGACTAAGGGCAAAAAATGCAAAAGACAGAATTTTTCTTAAATTCTGCCTTCTGAGGAGTGCCTTATAAGTTTTACGTTTGAGTAGTCTGTTAGCTGAAGGTGTAGGCTGATTGCAGGGCCCACCAGATCAAGAAGCCGATTCCGCCCGTAATGACAATCGCCGAAATGGCGATCGCAATGGGGCTGTCAGCTCCCTTGAACTTCATGATTCCGCGATTTAAGTCTGACATAGCAGTGTTCTCCCAAATTCCAGCTTGATTTTAGCTTTGCTGTCGGCGGATGGCTGTCAAAACGATGGCAATTACTGATTTAGTTAATAATTCAGGCTCCTCAAATGTCAAAGGGACTGGGGCGCGATCGCCCCTGGGCTGAATTGGTAAAAAAAAATTAGATAAAAGACTTGACAAACAAAGATACCTAAGGCAGTATAGTTAATACCGCAGCAAATGCGGGTGTAGCTCAGTGGTAGAGCGTCACCTTGCCAAGGTGAATGTCGCGCGTTCGAATCGCGTCACCCGCTTTAAAAGTCAAAAAAAATCAAGAAAGTCCGAAAGTACATCCAGAAAGTTTTCGGTATACTCCTAATGGTGGTTGAGAATACCTAAGTTAGTGGTAATATTGAATGCAGAACTTGTAAGTCAAAATTGCCAAGTGGGCGATCGCTCGGAACAGGCACTTAAAATCCTCGATCGGGCAGAATTAACAAGTTTAATGAAATCGATATGTTAACGATGATTTTTGCAAAAACGCTTTTTTATCCGATCGCTCGTGCCATCTCAAAAAGCTCCAAAGATTGACTTAAACGATGAGTATCCCTGCCCTTGCCGGCGGCGGGGTCGTCTCGTCCCCATAACGTTGACAGAAGCCTTTGGATGCAACCGCTGTCAGCAAATATTTGTATTGGATGAAAGCGGACACGTCATCGAGCAACTATCGACAAATTATCCTTACAAGCAGGCTTGGCGGTGGACGGGGAACCAGTGGAACAGAGCGCATCCGGGTTTGAAAGCGCACTACTTGCCGCTGGCCCTAGGCATGATTTTGGTGCCGCTAGTGATTTGGTTGCCCCTGGCGCTGTACTCCCCGGGCCCAAATATTATTCTGTGGGCAATGGTCGCCGTGCTGCTAGCCATGTTGCCGGCGCTGATGGTATGGCTTGCTTACAGGCGTTAGCTAGATGATAATAGAGGATTTTAGTCATTCATCAGATGCGGCAAATGTCGCGCGCCGCGCTTACCAAGCTTCTTTGGAGTTGGCGGCGACAAAGAGTGCCGATCGCGCTGCTGCTTTGCAGGCAATGGCGGGCGCCCTCAAACGCCGGCAAAATGACATTTTAGAAGCAAATACTTTGGATCTAGAAGCGAGTCGGGACATGGCTATTCCCGACTTGATAGTAGAGTGGCTGAAGCTGACGCCGGAACGGATCAAGACAACTGTGCAAATTCTGGAACGGTTGGGGGAAATGCCAGATCCGATCGGCAGGGTGATCAATGCTTCTTATCAGGTCGATCGCTGTCAGGTGTACTGTCAGTCGCTACCGCTGGGGGCGATTGCTCTCATTTACGAGGCGTTTCCAGAGTTGGGGGCGATCGCTGCGGGTTTGTCTCTCAAAAGCGCTAACAGTTTGATTCTTAAAGGCGGCAGCGAAAGCTGGCAAACTAATACTGTAATTGGGGAAGCTTTGGTTTCGGCGATCGATGAGGTCG
This sequence comes from Microcoleus sp. TY_ISSM_2_bin.22, assembly GCA_025937335.1. Classification (GTDB taxonomy): domain Bacteria; phylum Cyanobacteriota; class Cyanobacteriia; order Cyanobacteriales; family Microcoleaceae; genus Microcoleus. The sequence goes on along the minus strand of JAICRN010000345.1, from coordinate 2,284 downwards.
GTTTGCCCTCGGGATGTTTGCAGGTACTGCCGCCGGATCGGGGCGCTTCGATCAGAGAATTGGTCACTCAAGACCAATATCTCAATTTAATTATTCCCTACGGCAGGCCAAGTTTGGTGCAGCAGGTGGTAAGGTTGTGCACAGCACCAGTTTTGAGGTCGGCAATGGGAAATTGTTACCTTTATTGGTCACCGACTGGCAGTTTGGAGATGGCAAGGTGGATGATTTTGGACAGCCATCAAAGCGTTCCCGATCCTGTTAACGCGATCGAGAAAGTGCTGATCGATCGCAACCAAAAGCCTTCTTCCTTAGTCAGGCTTTGGAACAGTTTAAAAGAAAAAGGCTTTCAAATTAGCGCCGATGCGGATCTCGTCGCAGATTTCCCAGACTTGAAGCTGGCGGAACCATACGAGTGGACTCAACCTTATTTAAACAAAACCATCGCGTTTAAAGTTGTCGATAGTTTAGAGATTGCGATCGGCTGGATCAACCGCTACAGCAGCGGCCACGCTGACTGCATCGCCACTGAATCTTACTTAGAAAGTCGCCAATTTGCTCTGGATGTTAACAGCGCCTCAACTTTTATTAATGCCTCGCCTCGGTTTTGGCGTTATCAAAATCGGGGAGATGCGATATTTTTGGGAATGTCCAACCAAAAAGGTTATCGCCGGGGATTGATCGGGTTAGATACGCTGACGACAATTAAAGAAATTGTTCAGGGAAACGGACTTTTTTAATTTTATAGGTTATTTAGGATTGGTGATTGGAATATTAAACCAAAGTCAAAAGTGGGATAGTATTACCGATGCGTAAGCCTTTATAAGCCTTTAATAGTTGTTTCCAAATTTTTGTTTACGGGATACAATAATATCTTGGTAAAACAATTAGGCAGCTTCGATATCAAGCAATTTGATCACAAGCTCCCGGAACGACACTGCGGACAAAGATCAAATTTCCGCATCCTGACAATAAGCCCGCGATTCATTTGTGGCTCAATCTAAAATCGGTACTGGATCTAATTAACTTTAAAAAGTTATTAACTCACATCAAAATACTCTTAGCGATAACATGAAATCCGAAAAATTACTCAATACTCTAGACAAGACGGCAACGCCGACTTTAGGCGAAGAAACGCTAATTCATCACTCGGTGTATGTAAAAAAATTGCGTCCGCTGCTGCCGTCAGATGCCTTTGAACCAGATCCCAGCAAGTTACCAATACTATTCATCAACGCTGCTATTTTATTGCTGGGATGGGGAATTGCTGCTAATCTCGATCGCTGGCCTGTCTATCTGTTAGGGCTTTACTTACCTTTAGCCGTCATCATGGGCAATAGTATCATAGTTTTGCTATTTAGCTCCCACGATTTGATGCACGGTAGCGTTCAGAAAAAGTCGCGCCTCACTTATCCGATCGCCTTTTTGGGACTAAGTATGCTGTTTATGCCGCCTACTCAGTGGAAAAATCTGCACAATCTCGTACATCACAATAACACGAATTCTGTGGCCGACCCCGATCGCAACTATCTGTACCAGCAACCGGATACTTGGGGAAAAGGGATTCAAAATCTGTTTGTACCCTCGGTGGAAGTCAATCCGCTGTGGTTAATTGTAGGGATGGCCGGTTCGTGGTTAGTGCATAATTTCCGCAATCTCACCTCGGTACTGTTATTTAACGATAAATCTGTTGATTACGTACCGGCTGCCTTTACAGTTAGTCCTAAAGATAGATTGACAATTGCTTTTGAATGTCTGGGAATTTTAGGAATTCATGCGAGCATTTTGTTCTACCTAAATTTTCATCCGCTCAAAATCGCCCTCGCCTACTTTTTGCCGATCGCAATTGGTCATGCAGGCGCAATGTTTTACATCTATACCAACCACATGGGTTGCCGGATGACCGACATTAATGACCCGTTGATTAACAGTATGTCAGTGCGGGTTCCTAAAATATTTGACCTGCTGCACTTAAATTTTTCTTACCACACAGAGCATCATATTTTCCCCAGCATGAATTCAGACTATTATCCGATGGTGCAAGAGTTGTTGCAAATTCACTATCCCGGACGCCTGAATTTAATCGATGCTAGCAAAGCTTGGCAGTTGCTGATGCAAACACCACGGCATTACAAAGATGAAGTCACATTCACAGATTCTGCGGGTACAATGGCGGTGAATTGCTCGATTGTGGAAGAATACAAAAACTGAGAATTCGCATTGGAACTAACATCTTGCACTATGCTAAAGAACAGGCTTTTCGGCCTGTTCCACCAAGAATGAATTT
>JAICRN010000129.1 GCA_025937335.1 Microcoleus sp. TY_ISSM_2_bin.22 | reverse complement strand
CTGCCACCCATCATATGACAGAAGCGCTGGCTGATAGCTAGTCCCAAACCCGTGCCGCCGTACTTGCGGGTAGTCGAGGCGTCAGCTTGGGTGAAAGGTTGGAAAACTCGCTGCAATTGCTCTTTTGTCATGCCGATACCGGTGTCGGCGACGCGGAAACTTAAAAATTCGGAGTTGGAAATTAAAATTTGGGAAGATTCTTCTTGATTTTTCATTCTTAATGGTTCATTTTTAATTCTTTCCACTCCGATGGCAATTCTCCCGTTTTGGGTGAACTTCGCAGCGTTGCTGAGCAAGTTCAGCAGCACTTGCCGAACTTTGGTCATGTCCGCGTGCATGGTGTCGAGGTTGTCTGGACAGTACACTTCTAGGGTATTACCGTTTTTCTCGACCAGCGGCCTGGCCGTGGCGACAGCACTTTCAATTAAGGCATGGATGTCGAAGGTTTCTAAGTAGAGATCCATTCGGCCTGCTTCAATTTTAGATATATCTAGGATGTCGTCGATCAGGTACAGCAGGTGTTTGCCCGCGCTGCAGATTTTTTCGAGGTCGGGGACGGATTCGCAACTGCCCAATTCTTCGGCTTCTTCTTTGAGCATTTCGCTGTAGCCGATGATGGCATTCAGAGGTGTTCGCAGTTCGTGGCTCATGTTGGCGAGAAATGTGCTTTTTGCCCGATTGGCGGATTCTGCTGCTTCTAGGGCCGACTTCATGGCGGATTCTGCTTGTTTGCGATCGGTGATGTCTTGGACTGTGCCTTCGTAGTACAAAACGCTGCCGGTTTCGTCGCAGATGCTGCGGGCGTTTTCGGAAATCCAGATCGTGCTGCCGTCTCGCCGGTATATTTGGGACTCAAATTTTGAGACTTGGCGGCGCGCGGCCAATTGGGCTGCGAACTCGGCGCGCCGCTTGGGGTCTACGTAAAGTTGGCGGTTGAGGTTTGCCAGTTCCGCGAGCATTTGGGTAGAGGATTCGTAGCCGTAAATGCGGGCTAGTGCGCGATTGGCGCTGAGGTAGCGCCCGTCTGGGGTGGTCTGGAAGATGCCTTCAACTGCGTTTTCAAAGATGCTGCGGTATTTTGTTTCGGCTTGTCTCAAGGCTGCTTCTGCTCGCTTGCGCTTTAGGGCATTGGCGAGCATTTCTCCTACCATTTTTAGCTGTGTCGATATTTCGGTTGCTCGACCTGCTGTTTGCTTTAAGCCATCGAATCCGAGAAATCCTACTAGGTTTTTACTGCAAATTAGGGGAATAATTATCAGCGATTGAATATTTTTTAGCTGTTTTTTTAATTCTAAATTATTTAGGGAAGCGCCCATCGAAGGTATTGAGGCGGTTGCTGTTTGATTGGCTGTTTGGGAGGGGGATTCTGTCTGGAATTGGGCGGGATTTTGACGGATAAAATAGGCTATTTCGGCGATCGCTGGGGGCGCGAGTTCGCCGATTTCTGGAATATAGAGGCATTCGGCGCGATCGAGTTTTTCTGCGATCCAAGGGATTTGTGCGATGTCTATTTGTTTGTCGGTGCTGTCTTTGATTGCCGGAATGCCGTCAGCGCACCACTCGTAGGTTTTGTCGGCGCGGGTTTTGTCTTCTGATAACAGGTAGATGTAACTGCGGTTAAAGCCGGTGAAGGTGGCGATCGCTTCCAGAGTTCGATCGATGCTTTTGTCTATTTCTGATAAGGGCTGACCGATCAAACTGGTTGACAAACTGGCAATCAACTGAGCTAATTCTACTCGATATTCCAAAGATTGTGCTACTTTTTTGCCATCGGTAACGTCTCGAAAGCTCCAGACTCTGCCGACTGTCTGCGCTCCGACTTTTGAGGGTAACGAATTTAATTCGAGAATTTTTCCATCTTTAAATTCTAATAATTCGCGGATTTGAGTATCTGGATTTGCCGACACTTCGATCGCGTTTTGGAGAAATTTTTGGGGGTCTTTTAATTGTTCCCGGGCGTTGGGGAATCCTGTGTCGATCTGTTTTTTGACTGTGCCGAAGGTCGATCGGCTCAACTTTCCCGGGCTGGCGGACAAACCCCACATCTCGACAAATTTCTGATTGTAATTGCATACGTTGCCGTTTCTGTCAACCGCGAGAATTCCAGCATCTGTAGATTCTAGAACTGCTTGCAGCATCGAGAGCGGTTCTTGGTGTTTTCTAATGTCAAAAAACACCAAGATTGAGATTTCGCACCCCTCAACTGCGGGATGGAAAAAATAGGAAACTGGTAAAATCTGGCCGTCGCGACACAGAAACTCGTCGTCCCAATTGCTGCAAGGTTGACCGGAGGCGATCGCCTCTTGTAAACCTAGTGTAGGTGCGATCGTCGCATCTTCACTCTTGCTGGGCGACTGTTTCGGATCGTCTGTCAAAAGTGCGAATTTATTGCCTTTCTTTTGCTTCCCGATGCGCTCTAGCAGGGAAACACCTGCAAGTTCCGACTCTCGCCACCCCAGCAAGCGTTCGGCCTCTGGATTCAGCGAAATTACAAACCCTTTCGCGTCAAGGATACACAATCCCGCCCCCAAACTGTTGACACTTCCCCGCAGTCGATCGAATTCTGAAGCTGTTGCAGAGTCTTGAGGAGACTCGGGCGAGGACGCAAAATCCTGCTGCGCCACCGGCTGGGAACTCAAACAAGCTTGCAGCAGCGGTTCCTGCTGGCTCCGAGTTCCGTCGTAGCTACAACTTACTTGCTCTAAGAATAGCTGCCACTGCTCGGCAGTGGGAGGGGGAGACTCGCTGGCTAAACCGAGCTGTTCGAGTTGGCGCTGGAGGTGGGGATGCATAATTTCTGGCGCTTTGTAGGCAACTTTCTACAGTATATCTTTTTAATTAATAGTATTATATATACGCAGGTATACAGTTAATCGAAAGGTACGAGATCGAGCAAATCCTAGGTTTTATCGAAAAGCCTATCGAGCATCTCTGCTATCCAAAATCTTTAAAACTGCGCTAACTATATTTATATTTTAACGGCTTTATTGATTTGGCTATATGTTGAAAATCTCGATACCTGATAGCGAAAGAATCAGCAAATTGCGGAGGCGAATAAAATTGGCAACGCTCGAAAAGAAATGTCAATAAATTATTATTTATCAGACTTTTCGGTTGAGAGCGGAATGTCGGTGAAAATAGCTGGCAGCCTAATTGTAAAAGTAGAACCTTTATCCAACTCGCTGAATGCGGTAATGTCTCCGCCCATCATTTCGCAGAATTTCTTAGTAATCGTCAGCCCCAAGCCAGTGCCCCCGTACTTTTTAGTAGTTGAGGAATCGGCTTGCGTGAAAGGATCGAAGATTCTGGCTAACTGTTCGGGACTCATGCCAATGCCGGTATCTTTGACTGTAAAAACGATCCAATCTTGAGCGAAAGATAAGGTAGACGAGCTATTTTCTGCTTTGCCACCTCCTCTATACGCTCCAAGTTTTTTGCGTCTGTTGGCAGCCTCGGCGGGGGTTTCGAGCGATCGGCTAACGGCGAAGGTAATCGTGCCCGAGCAAGTAAACTTCACGGCATTGCTGAGCAGGTTGAGCAGAGACTGCCGGAGTTTAGTCAAGTCGGTCTGCATCGAGCCAATATCCTCGGGGCATTGTATTTCTAAGATATTGCTATTTTTGTCAGCCATCGGCGCGATCGTGGCAACTACTTCCTCCACCAGAGTTGAAATGGTGAAGGTTTCGACGTGCAAGTCGGTGCGGCCTGCTTCAATTTTAGAGAAATCGAGAATATCTTTAATCAGCGCTAGCAAGTGCTGGCCGGCCGTGTTAATTCTCTGGAGGTCGTCGATGAACTCTTCGGCACCGAGGTCTCGGGCGTCTTCTTGCAGGATCTCGCTGTAGCCGATGATGGCGTTGAGGGGAGTTCTGAGTTCGTGACTCATGTTGGCGAGAAAAATGCTTTTCGATCTATTTGCAGCTTCGGCGGCTAATGCGGCCCGGCGGAATTCTTCGGAACGCAAGCGTTCGGTGATGTCGGTGGTCATGATTAAAACGCACTGAGTGCTGCCGAGGTCGATGAGTTCGACTGACAGCAGCCAGTCGCGCACTTCGCCGGTTTTAGTGCGAATTTTGATTTCTTGGTTGCTGATCGAATTTTGTGCTTGCAAAATCTGGGCTAGCCGCCGCCCCTCTTCTGAATTTACCAACATTTGTAAGTCGCTGGCGGTGCGGCCGATAAATTCGTGCCGCAGCCAGCCTAATGAGCGCAAAAAGCTTTCGTTGGCATCGAGGAAGCATCCGTCTGTGAGGGTGCAGATGCTGATGCCGACTGGGGAGGCGTGAAAGGCCTTGGAAAATCTTTCTTCTGAAGAACGCAGGGCGGCTTCGGCGCGCTTTCTGTCTGTGATGTCTTGGACGGTGCTGGTGATGTACAGGGAGTTGACGGCGGCTTGTTCGTATACTGAGCGGTGGCTGCCGTCGGGGAGTACGAGCCTGTAGTCGATGCTGTAAGGCTGTTGCTCAAATAAAGCGGCTTCGATCGATCTTTTGACTAATTCTCGGTCTTCGGGGTGTACGTATTCCAAGAAGGCTTCGAGGGTGGGTTCAAAAGTGCCGGGCCGCTCTCCCAGGATGCGATAAATTTCCTCTGACCACCGCAATTGCTGGGTGTTGCGGTCTAAGTCCCAGTTGCCTAGTTGGGCGATGCGCTGGGCGTTGGCGAGGCTGGCTTCGCTGGCGCGCAGGGAGGCTTCTGCTTGGTGGCGTTCGGCGACGGTGGCGGCTAAGACTAAGCCGGTGACGGCGATGACGGCGATGAAGGCTTGCAGGGATAACAGTGCTTGGGGGATGCTGCTGGCGTGTTTGAGAAAGGGGCCGCTGCCTCGGGCTATGCCCCAAATGGCGAAGCCGCAGAGGATGAAGTTGGAGAGGGCCGTGTAGCGCTGGCCGAATCGAAAGGCTGCCCAAACTACGAGGGGAAATGGTAAGTATTCGAGGGGATAGCGGGCGTAGGCGGCGCGGGTGCGGGAACAGAAGACTAGCCAGCCGACTGCTAGCAGCAGCAGCAGCCAAATCGCTCGTTCGGCAATCTGTTTGGGACGAGTGGGGGCTTTGGGCAATTGTTGCCACGTCAGCAGCAGCGGGGCGACGAGCAAAATTCCCATAGCGTCTCCTACCCACCAAGTGCCCCAAATCGTGCCCAAATTGCTCCAGCTAGATAAACCGGTCAGGCACACGACGATACTGCCGATGCTGGAGTTGATCAAGGTAGATCCCAAGGCTGCTAGTCCGACTATTCCTAAAACGTCTTTGAGCCGATCGAGCCCGGCGCTAAAATTAATGCCCTGCAGCAGATAAGTTCCCGTCCACGCTTGCAGGCTTCTGGCGCTTGCGGAGATCAGTGCCGTGCCGATGTTGGCCGACGGTACGGTCATGCTGAACAGGAAGCCTCCGATCGCGATTCCCGGCCACAGTTTCCGCCCGAACAGCAGCAGGGCGACTTGGGCAATTCCTGCTGCTGGCCACATGGGGTAAATTTCTGAACTGAGGGTGAGGGTGGAAATTGCGAATTGCGACGCCAAATAGTAGACCAGGGCGATCGCGCCTACTGCGAGGAAGTACCGCCAGGAATGTCCTTTGATGGCGTTAAGGAACTTTTTCTGCATTGTCGTTTCGGGAAAAGGTGGACGGTGGTTGGGGTCTCAGTAGGTGGCACGGGACAGGCACAGGGTAGAGAAAATGTTTCTATTAGGTGATGGTAGGTCATGGGTGGTAGGTAGGGGGAGAACCTTTTGAGCTAACTTTTTGTGGCGCTGTTGAGGGTTCGGTTTTTTTTTGCTGTGCGATCGCATCTGTGCATGAATTTGGGGAGCATCCCTTTTTTGCCAATATATCTGTGATGGCTGAAGATTTGGTCTGTAGATTTTTGGTTTTTGTTAAAGATTTATTACCGAGCGACTGCCGGTGTTTTTTCATGTTGGGCGATCCCAACTCAATTCGCCCTAACATTTTTCACCATGCTCAATAATACCTAAGAAACCGATAACAACGACGTAAAATCTCTGCGTTCAGGTAACTCCGGGGCAAGCAACCTGATTTGTGATTAGAAGTGCAGGCGGGAGTTATTTTCACTAGATTTTCGACCAATTAATCGAGGCTTCAAGTATTGCGGTCGAATACAGTGAAAGCGGAGAAATTACAGCACAAAAAAATATTTTCCGTTCTCTATTTCCCTTTTGCTGCTGCACTATCTAAGGTTAGTGTCAAACGCTCTTGAGCTTCTTTAAGGGCGTCTTGGGGGTTGCGGCCCAGAAGGGTTGCTTCTATGGCGCGACCGAGGTTTTCTGAGAGGCGGGAGTAACCTGAGATAATGGGTCGCGCTCTGGCTGAGTTCATTTGTGCTAAAAATACTCGCAAAACAGGGTTTTTTTCCACAAAGCTTTGATAAGTTTGGTTCTGTCTCGATTTTAAGTTAATTGGCAAGTAACCTGTTCCCAATGCCCATGCTGTTTGGAATTCTTCACCTAGAACGTATTCTAAGAATTCTAGAGCTGCTCGCTCTCGTTCTGGGGAGGTTTTCATTAAAAATAGGTTTTCACCCCCAACGACGGCTGCAGGGCGTTTGAGGGCGGGTATCGGCATCACTGCGTAGTCGATCGCGCTTTGCTGCAATTGTGCTAGCGTCCACGGCCCGGTGATTTGCATTGCGACTTTGCCGGCGATGAAGTTGTCGAGTTCGTAACCGCGTTCTGGTGCTGACAGTATTGCTGAACCTTCTTTTAACAAATCGCTCCACAATTTTAAGGCGGCGCGAGAACCGGGATTGTCTATTTGGGGTACGGGAGTTTGAGGTGTTGCGGCTTTGAGTTCGCCGCCGGCGCTGAACATGAATGGCAGCCAGGTAAATACTGTCCATTCTCCTTTGCCTAGGGAGAGCACTATGCCGTGTTGGTCTGTGCGGCCGTCTCCGTTGGTGTCTCGCGTGAGCGATCGGGCTACTTGCTTTAATTGCGCCCAATTCTGCGGAACTTCTTTGATTCCTGCTGCTTTAAATAAGCTGGGACGGTAAAATATGGCGGCGTTGTTTGTGGCTAGGGGAACTGACCAAGTATGTCCGCCCAGTTCCATTGACTCGAAGAGTGCCGGGTAGATTTCGGCTTTGCGGGGCGATTTGTCTAGCCACTTTTCTAAGGGTTGAATTGCGTTGAGTTCTGCTAGTTTTCCGGCAATTGTGGGAACATTAAACAGCAAATCTGGCGGCGCATTTCCTACTATTGATGTGAGGATTTTTGGCAGTTGTTGGTCTGGCTGACCGATGTAAATTGGTTCTAATTGGATCGCGGGATGTGTTTTGTTGAATTTGTCCGTGAGGGTTTTAAATACGTCGCGATTGGGCGGGGGATTGATGCCGTGCCACAGTGTAATCTTGATTTTTTCGCTGTTTTTTTCTTGGCTTTCACAGCCGCTTAATATTAGCAAATTTAAAATAAGTAAAATGCAAGCAGCTAGTTTTAGTTGGATTTTGATAGCTTTGGATAATTGTGATAAAATCATTTTTTAGTGTTATTCAGGGAAGAAGTTTTTTTAACCGCAGATGAAAGCGGATGGACGCGGATAGTTAGAGGTTGGTAAAACGGGCTAATTCTAGAAAATCTGCGGGTAGCTGATTTGTCTGTCCTGCTGAGGTCTTTTGAAACAAAACTGTGAAAGCTCCGGCTCCTAGTTTATCTTGCGGCCACATCCGATAGCAAGGAATTTCTGTCAGGTGCGATCGATATTTTTCTAAATGAGGAACAGTGACTGGCCCAAATTCGGGAAATTTGCTTAACAGCCATTCGCTGACTTGTTCGTTTTCTGCGGTTGAATAAGTGCAGGTCATGTATGCAAGATAACCTTGGGGCGCTACAATTTTAGCAGAATTGGCTAAGATTCTTTTTTGGCGGTTGGCATTGCTGTTGATGGTGACATGATGAAAGCAGCCGGGTGCTTTGTCTCCTTTTGCTAAGAGTGATTGACCGGTACAAGGAGCATCTACTATTACTAAATTAGCAGTTTGTGGTATTTTTTCGGCAAGTATTTTGGAATCGACGTTAGCGGTGGCGGATGGTTGAATCTGGCAGCGTCTTAAATTCGAGATCAGCATTCCCATGCGTTTGCCTATGACTTCGTTGCACAACAGCAATTCTGGGTTTAATGTTTTCCAGGCAAATACACTTTTACCTCCGGGGGCGGCGCACATATCTAAGATTAATTTGATTGGTTGCGGTATTGTTAGTAAGGTGGAGGCGGCGAAGATTGAGGAAAAGTCGAGACAGTAGTAATGTCCGGCTTGATGTAAGGAATGTTTTCCGGGCTTTGATTCTAAGGCTAGTCTATCTACAAATTCCGGTTGCCAACTAACTGGATCTTCGAGAACAAATGGGTTTTTTGTAGGTTTTGATTGCAGCCACAAGATGGCAGGATTAAAAGGTTGGGGATTTGTGACGGCGTGAATAAACTTTTCTTGTTCGGCGGTGTCGGCAAATAAGCTGCGGCTGAGTTTCAGCAGGAGATTCGACGGGCTTTCCATGTTCTGACAGATATGATAAGATTGAGATGAACGCTAAAAACTGTAAATCCGATGATAATTCCTAGTGTAGAACAGTTAGATTTAACTTTGGAAGAATGGATGCAAAATCCTCCTGACGGGACGGAGTGGGCGGACGGTAAAGTTATAGTCAAACATCCTGTAGAATTTGTCAATGGAGAAGTAGTGGGAAAACCGGGAATGACTGCAAAGACTCGCCGGATTCAATCAAAGCTAGATTATTACTGGAGAAGTTACATGATCTCAAGCGGCCAAGGAGGCGAGGTTTATGTGGAAGTCACTTGTCAAACTATCAAAAAAGGGCGAATACCCGATGTATCTTATATTACTCCTGAACTGTTGGCGCAAGTTGGGGAGTTTTCTGTTTTGCCCCAGAGTTTTCCGCTGCTAGCTGAGATTGTTTCGCCTAGCGATTTTGCAGATGATGTTTTTGCTAAGGCACAGGAGTATTTAGAATCGGGATGTTTGGAAGTTTGGCTGCTGTTTCCTAAGAGTAGTTGGGTGTTAGTAATTACTCAAAGTCAGGTGGTTTTGTTCAAGCCTGGTGAGGTGGCGGTAACTCAGGTTGTTTTGGCAGGATTTAGGGTGGCGGTGGATGAATTAATGGCGTAGTTTTGTTGTTATTATTGTACGAAATAAGTAAAAATCTATGAAAATTGTCTTTTTTGGCACTCCCGAATTTGCTGTTCCTACTTTATCCAGCCTGCTAAGCCATCCCGAATTCGAGGTAGTGGCTGTGGTGACTCAGCCGGATAAACGTCGCGGAAGAGGGAATCAATTGATGCCTTCACCTGTAAAAATGGCGGGTTTAAATCACAGTCTCCCGGTTTGGCAGCCGCAGCGAATCAAGAAAGATGTTGAAACAATTGCCAAATTGCGGGAAGCGGAAGCTGATGTTTTTGTAGTGGTAGCTTACGGCCAGATTCTTTCTCAAGAAATACTGGATATTCCTAATTTGGCTTGCGTTAACGTTCACGGTTCAATTTTGCCGAAGTATCGCGGTGCGGCGCCGATTCAGCGGTGTCTTTTTGACGGGGAAAAGGCGACGGGAATTACTACTATGCTGATGGATGCTGGTATGGATACTGGGGCGATGCTGTTGAAGGCTTTTGCGGGGATTACGCTGTTGGATAATGCTGATTCTTTGGGTGACAGGTTGGCGGAACTTGGGGCGGATTTGTTGATAGAAACTTTGGTGAAATTGAGGGATGGAGAAGTTAAAGCTGTTGTTCAAAATGAGGCTGAGGCGACTTACGCGCCGATGATTAAGAGTGCCGATTGCGTGTTGGATTGGTCGAAAAGTGCGATCGACCTTCACAATCAAGTTAGGGGCTTTTTCCCGGATTGCACGACGACTTTTCGCGGCAATTCTCTGAAGGTGATAGCTACTGTACCCGTCGGGCCGGAATATTGGCTGCAATTACCGCCCGATTTGAGAGTTTTGGAACGCGAATGGCCTGTTTTAGCCCAGTTGTCGGGGGAAAATGGGGCAGTTGTCAAGGTTGTGAAGGGTTTGGGGGCGATCGTCCAAACTGGCAATGGTTTATTATTGTTGCGGGAGGTGCAGTTAGCGGGGAAAAAGGTGCAGTCTGGGGTGGATTTTGCCAACGGAACTCGGTTGGCGGTGGGTGAGATTTTTGGGAGTTAAATAGTATATTTAGGGCCGGCAAGATGGCCGCAATACAATATTTGGAAGCAAATTATCCTGTAATATCAACTCCGGTAGCATCGGAATTAATATTACCCACAGTCAGGATACGGCAGTGCCGTGTCCCTACCCCGATTAATTG
>JAICRN010000728.1 GCA_025937335.1 Microcoleus sp. TY_ISSM_2_bin.22 | reverse complement strand
CTGCAGCAGGTACAGGGTTCCAGGGTTCCCCAGACTCGCGGGGATACAGGCGAATTTGCTCAACTACATATTGACTCCATCTTTCCAGTTGTTTAGCATAGGTGCGGAAGTAGCGAGATCCATCGGGGAACCTCCAATGCTTGTAATGGTTGTATTGTAAAATGCCTTGGAAGGCGATCGCCGTTTCCCGAAACTCATTTGCATCATCAGGATTCAGAGGAAGAGATAGTTTAACTCCAGAAATCGTCTCCCTCGTCACTTTTGGACTAAAAAAAGTAATATTTCTGCTTTTAAAATATGTCGTCCCACTACTAGCAAAAACCCCCTTAAGCAGCATTTCTGTATCCCATTCGATCCGGAAGCCGATAGCTGAGTAAATCAACGGTCGCAGTTCCCCAGCGAGATCTTGCGGGAGAATTTCTTGATTGTTCCACCTATCAAGAAATTCTTTTTGCCTAGTCAGCTTGTCGGGAACTTGTCCGGCTGCTGTCAGATTTTTTTTAGTTTGAGATTGTGACTCAACTTGATACTTACTAACAGAAGACCTAGACTCTTTAGCACCCGAAATAGATGATGATTTTTTTGTAGGCTGAACCTTCACGCCCAGCGCCGGAATATCAAATGCAGAGTGAACTTCTGGGTGCAAATCGCAAATATCGTTACTATCCGTCCACAAATCTAGGAGAATCTGGCGGCGATCGCAATTTTGTGGGTCTTTGGCTTTAATATCTTTCTGAAACATTGTATCCAGCAACCTATTGCCAAAGTGTTCTCGCACAGAAATAGCAGGAAACTCTCCGCCCTCGATATCAGCAGCAGAATTTTCTAGCGTCCACTTAAGAACATCTTTAATCAAAATCCGAGGGTTAAAATTGCCGGGATTGACTCTAGAAAGCATTTGTTCTAATGCTTCCGGAGTGAAAGGATACAAACCAAAACCGTCTGCTTCGGCAAAACCCGCATGACAAGCTAGTTTGTGTTCGCATTCATTGCAAGCACTAGGTAGAGATTCTCGATCCGCACCTTCGCGATTGCGAGAGTCAGCCCACCAATTTTGAATTGTTTTATCCTCCAAACGCACGGCGTTGAGATATCGACCCACAAATTGTTTGATATCTGCATAATTCACTAAAGATTGTTCGCCAACTGTGCCAAGGTCAAGATTAACGCTAAAAGTAATCCGCTGTTTTACAGTATCTAACCTCAGACTGTCAAAATAGCCCGTAGTACAAGCTAGCGCCGTTCGTATCGCGCACAAATGTTTGCCACCCGCTTGTTGAGGTCGCGCTAAAACAGCTTCTAAAACTTCGCGATCGATGCCTTGCAATTTAGCAAAATCTTCAATCAGCAAAACTAACTCTATTCCTTGTTCTGCTAAAGTTTCGCGAACTTCCCCCATCAATCTTTGTAAATCTTCCTGCCCCAAGCTCAAAACCTGAGCTATGGCTTCATCTAAATGTCGGTTCAACCAATCTACAGTTGCCCTTTGAATATCCTCATCGCCGATGAGTAAGCTATAAAATTCCCGCGCAGACTGCCCAGCTTTTTGCAAGTTTAAAACATTGATAGGCAAGTCATTTAGCGAAAAATGCCTCCGTTCTTCCACAACTTCTACCGTATCTCGCTGTCCGAGAATGTGGATAACTAATTGATGGATAATACCCCCATCCTTTAGCCAGTGTTTTCGGAAAAATGGATCGTAGAGTAGAGAGTCAACAGCACCGACGAGGTAATCTTCCACATCAGAAAGTTTAGTGCGATCGCCCCGACCGTTTGGGCCAACAGCAGCCGCAAGCTGATTCAGAAGTTGTTCCCGCGCTTGCGCTTCTGTCAAGCTGCTAGTGGCTCGATTTAAACGCTGCCGGTATTCATCAAAAGTTGCTCCTGGCATCCCTTCTAATATTAAACTGAGAATATCTTTGAGATTCGTTCCAATTTTCGGTATGAGCAAAACTCGGCGCTTTTGGGTCGATTCAATATTCGCAGCTAGCCAGCGAATCAGGTGAGATTTTCCCGTCCCAGAACTGCCTAAAACTGGCACGAAAGCGAAATCTTTTTCAGCGAGAAAGTCTTTCAGAAATTGTTCCTCACTGTAGGGAACTCGCGACGGTGCATCAATAAGTTCCTGGCGGTACATGGCAATTGGATAGTGAGTTGCCAGAAATATACTATCTGGAGTTTGCGTAGCCTCCACACCCATTACGCGGCGAACGCGATCGACATCCCAGCAAACAAATTTTGTAAATGTCATAGTTCTACTTCCGTCCAAATAATATGAGAAAATCCTTCTTCATTTCCTACCCCGGTAAAGATGAATAAATCGGCATCCGACTCTTTTACAAGCTTAATGCAACCATCATCTTGAAGGCGGAATAAAGCAAAAGCAGTGCTAGTTGATAAGTGATTTGGTAACCGAGAACCAATCTTTTCTTCTACCTGTTCTCGAAATTTTCCCGTTTCAAACAGAGGACATTTTTTAGCTAGGCGATCGATAAAATCTCGAATTGAAAGTTTAGCTTTTGCTTCTCCTTGAAATAAATCCTTTAAATTTCGTCTGAGATAAGCAGTTGGCTCAGCCACAACAAGTTTTTTGTTTGAATCTAAAGCATGACCCCAAGCAAACCCTAAATAACACATCCAGTCCTCTACTTGACCAGACAGAGTATTGCTGGATATTTTCAAATCTAAAGACTCAGCAACTCCCTGCTCTGCGACAAGCTTT
>JAICRN010000227.1 GCA_025937335.1 Microcoleus sp. TY_ISSM_2_bin.22 | reverse complement strand
ATACCTCAGTCAAGAAAATCCCAAGCGAAATCGGCCAAAATTAGGGCTAACTTGTCGCCATCTCAGCAAAAAAATCAATCAAATGCAGAACGGCAAAACGGCCAGCCGAAGGTTAGTATTTGCATTCCGACATACAACGGAGAAGCATTTATTGCGGAAACAATTAAAAGTGCTTTGGCCCAAACCTACCCTAACATAGAACTGATTATATCCGATGACGGCTCCACAGACCGCACAATTGCGATCGCCCAATCATTCCAATCAAAAACCTCACTCGATTTCCGCATCATACTGCACCGCAACTACGGCTTATCACAAAACTGGAATTTTTGCATATCTCAAGCAAAAGGTCAATACATTAAATTTCTCTTTCAAGACGACTTGCTCGCACCCGAATGTATTGAGAAAATGGTCGCACTCGCCCAAAAATACCCAGAAATAGGTATGATTTTCTCCCCGCGCGGCATCACCATAGCTGAAGAGGAATCTAGCCCCATTTTGCGGAGAGCTTCCAAATCAATTAAAGATTTGCATAAAAGTTGGTCGAAGTTAAAAACAATTCAACCCGGCAAAGCAATGCTAGCAGATACTAACTGCTTGAAAAACCCCATCAATAAAATTGGCGAACCGAGTACCGTCTTAATTGCCGCCAGAGTCTTTGAAGAAATAGGATTGTTTGATTCGGAATTGTCTCAGTATGTAGACTTAGATATGTGGTGGCGAATCATGGGCAATTATCACATTGGATTCATAGACGAAAAACTCTCGTCGCTCAGGATTCATCCCCAACAACAAACTTGGAAAAACTTCGCTGCTGGGGAAAATCATAAAGATGTAGTCAGATTTTACAAAAAACTACTAAATAGTCCTGATTACAGTTTCCTGAATCAATCAATAAAAGATAAAATTCGCCAAAAGTTGGCATTGATAACTCAACCAAATTTCTCAGAATTGTCAGCACTGCTTGAGCAGTACAAAAAATTGCCATCAAACCAGTCTATTCTCGCGCAACTCCGCCAAAGCCGCCAACAGCTAGCTGAATATTGGCTGAATTTGCCAGCGGAAAAATTAGAAAATGCTTACTCGCAAGAAGCGGGAAAATCTCATAAATTGCTACTACATAGCAGGCTCAAAAATGAAAGTTTAACCGAGTCCGAACAACGTTTTGTCCGGCAGTTATCCTCGAAACTTGCTGAAAAAGGGGAAATTGCCGATAAAATTCAATATCCCCTCGCAGCGATGCTGTACCGCGACGCTTATCAGTTGCCGCTAGAGTATAAAAATGCAGCGATTCCCCAGTGGTTTTTTGACGACTTTCTGAAATTCTTATTTCACTCTCCCAATTATTTTCAACAGAAGTCGGAAGTTGAAAGGTACTCTGAATATTTTCAGCAGCTTATCAACTACGTCGCTGCTAATATCGTCAGTTTTCCCGATTCTGAAGTTTGGCGTTATTTGGCGGCATTTATTGCGAAAAGTGTTAGTTTCAACGCTTTGTATTTGAGCGAGGCTAATCTGCTCAATATATTCAGTCAGCGAGCGGATATTATGGAATTTTATTTAAAAAATATCGGCTGTCAAGTAGACTGGAGTTTTACTCAAAGAGAACCTGAAAGAAATAAAATCCGAGTGGGCTTTTTGCTTGATAAAATTAGCGAGCGATTCGAGAGTCGTGCAGCAATTTCGAGTTTTGAATATTTAGACAGAAACAAATTTGAAATTATCGTGTACCATTTCCAGGTACAAGACGAGCGACTGGAGAAGTATTGCGAAAGTTGCGCCGACAAACTGGTGCCACTGTCAGAAGATTTGCCCCAGCAAGTCCGAGAAATTCGATCGCACGATTTAGATATTCTGCTAATCTGCACCAATACTGCCGACGCTTCCCAACCAAGCGCGCTGCTGTGCCTGCACCGACTAGCGCGGGTGCAAATAGCTACCCATGCCTCAACACCCGCAACCACCGGAACCCGAAATATCGATTATTTCATTGCCGGAGATTTGACATTGCCCGCAGGTGCGGCAGCAGAGTATCGCGAAAAATTAATTACCTTAGAAGGCTCGGGATTTTGTTTGAGCTATCCTGTAGAATCAACACCTGCCAGAGTTGAACCGACTCGCAGCAGTTGGGGAGCCACTGAGGAGTCTGTAGTTTTCATGTCCGGCGCTCAAGCTTTTACAATTATCCCAGAATTGAGAGAAACTTGGGCAAAAATTATTGCCGCCGTACCGAATTCTATTTTAGTTTTGTATCCCTTTCGTTCTCGCAATGAAAACTATCCGACAGTGCCTTTTTACAAACAAATTCGATCGCTCTTTGCCGAATTTGGGATTGACAAAAATCGCTTAGTTGTGATTAAAGCGCTGCCATCTCGCGCAGATTGCATAAAATGTCTGGAATTGGCTGATATATATTTAGACTCCTATCCATACAGCAGTGCCTGCTCCTTAGCAGAAGCCCTGTTGGTCGGGTTGCCTGTAGTGGTCAGCAAAGGGCAAACAACTCGCTCGCGACAATCAGCCGCAGTGGTAGAAGAACTGCTACTTCCGGAACTGGTAGCAGACAGCGAGAATTCTTATTTAGAGCTGAGTACAGCACTGGGAACCAACCCAGAACTGCGCCGGCACTACCGCGAGCGAATTCAGCAAAAAATGGCGGCAAACCCCAAATATCTCGACAGTCGCGCTGGCTCGACCCAACTCGGAACACTCTTTGAAAGACTATTCCGAGAGTGAAGGAAGAAGGAAGTTCAGCAACTAAGGAGTTTACGGGATTTAACGGATGGATGTTGAGGGAAGAAGGAAGATGGCAGAAGAAAGATTTTCCCACTCTCCTACTCTCCCCTTCTCCCACTACCATTCTGAGACCCGCGGGGAACCCCTCGCTAGGCAGAGCGTCAAGAAATAGACAGCAATAGCGCTAGCCCGGTGACGGTCTGCTATCATCGGGGAATCGAGGGGTTAGTGGTTGTCGCTCTTTTCCTGCCACAGCTAAATTAAAAGGGGAAGCGCAAGTCAGTTGGAGATAAAAAAATGACAGGACTTTTTCAAATAGGCGATAAATTACTGCAAGCTCAGGATATGCCATCGCTCCTGAAGCGGTACCAGTTGATGCCGCAATTCTTGCGGGGTGTAATAGTAGACCAAGCGATCGCATCCTTTAGTTGCAGCGACGAAGAACGCCAATCCGCCGTCGAGAATTTTCTGGCACAACACCAACTGACAGCCCCCGAAGCCAAAGAAGCTTGGCTGCGCAGCCAAAATATGACGGAAGAAGAACTTCAAGAGATGGCCGTCAGGCCCTTGCTGATCGAAAAATTTAAGCAAGCCACTTGGAGACCTAAAGTAGATAATTATTTTTTAACCCGCAAAGCCAGCCTAGACCACGTAGTCTATTCCCTGATACGCACCAAAAATCCATCACTGGCAAACGAACTTTACTTTCGCATCCTCGAAGGGGAACAAACCTTTGCCGAAGTGGCTCGCGACTTTTCCGAAGGGCCCGAGTCCAAGTCCGGCGGCTTGTTGGGCCCAGTACCCCTCTCGCAGCCCCACCCGGCAATCAGCAAACTTTTGTCCGTCAGCCAGCCAAATCAACTCTGGACGCCGCGTCCTCTGGCAGAATGGATGGTAATTATTCGACTAGAAAAGTTCATGCCGGCTCAGCTCGATGAATCGATGCGGCTGCACTTGATTAACGAACTCTTTGAAAGCTGGCTCGCCGAACAGATATCGCAAATAGGCCCGCTACAGCCCCTTTCCTCCGTGTCTTCAATATCATGACAATCAAGCAATTTGGTCAGGGGCCCCCGGATTTATCCGTGGAGACTTGAAAAAGCGTAGCATCCTGACAAAAAAACCCTGGATTCATCTGTGGATTCAATCTAAAATCTAAAATCTAAAATCTAAAATTGGATGACTTCTTCCGCTGTTTCCCTCTCCCAAATTCAGGATTTCCTAGCTCAAACACCTCCCTTTGACCGACTGTCAGAGACGGCTCTGTCAGCCTTGGTGGCTAAATGCCAACTCCTCGGCTACCGGACGGGGCAACCCCTGTTTGAACGGGAAAAAATGCCGACTCAGGTGGCAATTATCTATCAAGGCCAGGCCCGGCTGCTGGGCTTTGACCAGCGCTCGCAGCGCCACGTAAGTTTGCGCTTGGTGCAGTCGAAGGAAATCCTGGGCTGGGCTGGCTTGCTCAGGGGAGTTCCCTGCGAGACGGCGATCGCCTCTACAGATGTAATTGCGATCGTCCTACCTGCCGAAGATTTCCTGAACGTACTGGAAAAACAGCCGACCTTTGGAGAAGCCTTTCGCGAACACTGTTCCTTGAGCGAAGTATTTGAACTGTTGAGCCTGGAGTTGCAGCGCCAAGCCGACGGCACTTCCAATCTCAAGGAACTTACCCTGCAAGCTTGGCAAGATGCGACAGTTGTCAACGTGCCAAACGGCAACAAAAAAACTCAAGACCTCGCCAAAGAGCTAGATGCCGATCGAGTTTGGCTCGTCAGCAGCGGCGTCTTGGGCGACTTTCCCACCGGCAGCCGCTTTTCTGTGGAAAACGCAGCCAAATCCTTAAAAGTAGAAGGCCGCCTCGGCGCCCGCTTGGTCGGCTTCCGGGAACCCCCAGAACCCCAACCCGAAACAGACCCATTAAATGGCACGACAGATCTAGCAGACCCTGGGCAGCAGAATCCGCCCGGAAAATTGCTCGAGATTCTACCGGGCCCAGACCGCCCCCCAGAACCCCCAAGCGGCCCATCAAAGGATTCGGCGAGATACCCAGTTTTCCGCGCTAAAGGGCAGATTGACAGCCCGCTAGCTTGCTTCCAAATGTTGAGCAAGTATTTCGGCCTCAAATTTCGTCGAGATATCATCCGCAAAGTTCTAGAAAATCAGTTAAAAACCGCTGGTTCTATCAGCATGCAAGCTTGCGGGGCGATCGCCCAAAGCATCGGCCTCACGCCTCAATTGGCGCAAGTGCCAGCAGAAGCCATCAACCGCATCAAAGCCCCCGTAATGATTAAATGGCAAGATAGCTTTGCCATTATTTACAGCATCACCGAGCAAGAATTGGTACTCGCCACGCCCGAACAGGGGCTGATGCGGAAGCGGATACCTCAGTTTAAAGAAATCTGGGGAGAATCAGGAGAAGTCCTGCTGCTGCAAGCTCCCCAAGTCGAACAAAAAGAGCAGTTCAGCTTCTGGTGGTTTGTGCCGGCTCTCATGGAACACAAGACAGTGTTTTTTGAGGTGTTGCTCGCTTCGTTTTTTGTACAGTTATTTGGTCTTGCCAACCCATTAATCAGCCAAGTAATTATTGATAAAGTATTAGGTCAGCGCAGCATTGACACCTTGGATATTTTGGGAGCATTTCTGTTAGGTGTTGCTCTGTTTGAAGGACTGCTCAACGGTTTGCGTACCTTTTTGTTTATAGATACCTCAAACCGCATTGATGTCAAATTGAGTGCAGAAGTCATCGACCACTTGCTCCGGCTGCCCCAGAATTACTTTGACAACCGGCGCGTGGGAGATCTGGTTTACAAATTCAGCATGATGGGCCAGATTCGGGAATTCATGACGAGTACAGCTCTGACAGTGGTTCTCGATGCGGTATTTTCGGTGGTTTACGTCGCCGTGATGCTCTCCTACAGCGTGCAGCTAACGTTTGTATCTTTGGCAGTGGTACCGATACTGGGGCTGATGATTGTTCTAATCAATCCGCTGGTGCTGCGCCTGATCAAACAAAGAAACAACCGTTTTGCTGACTCTCAATCTTATCTAGTGGAAGTAGTCAGCGGGATTCAAACTGTTAAGGCTCAAAATATTGAATTGAAATCCCGCTGGGAATGGTCTAGCCGCTACGCAAAATACATTACAGCCAGTTTTAAAACAATTCTCACGGGGACTGCGGCCGGTACGATTAGCAGCTTTTTAAACCAGGTGGGTAACTTAGCTCAGTTGTGGGTGGGAGCTTATTTGGTACTGGGAAATGAGATTACTTTGGGTCAGTTGATTGCTTTCCGAATAATTTCCGGGAACGTGACAGGTTCGCTGCTGCGTTTTGTCAGCGTGTGGCAGAGTTTCCAAGAAGTCTCGATGTCGATCGATATGCTTAAGGATGTTGTCGATACGCCGACGGAAACCAGCGATGAAGACCGGAACAATATCCCGCTGCCGGCAATTCAAGGGCAGGTTACGTATGAGGAAGTTTCCTTCCGATTCCTCGAAAGCGGGCCACTGCAATTGGCGAATGTGAATTTGGAATTTCCCGCTGGCAGTTTTGTGGGAATTGTAGGGGGAAGCGGTTCCGGTAAAAGTACGGCGATGAAGCTGTTGCAGCGTCTTTATCCGCCGCTGTCGGGCCGGATTTTTATTGACGGGTACGACATTTCTAAGGTGGAACTCTACTCGCTCCGCAGCCAACTTGGGGTGGTGCTGCAAGATACTTTGCTGTTTAACTGTACTGTGCAGGAAAATATTGCTCTGAGCAATCCCGATGCGAGTACGGATGAGATTGTGCGAGCTGCGAAATTAGCGGTAGCTCACGATTTTATTATGGGCTTGCCTGCTGGGTACAATACGATAGTGGGAGAGCGGGGTGCGTCGCTTTCTGGGGGTCAAAGGCAGCGTTTGGCGATCGCCCGCACGATTTTGCAAAACCCGAAACTGCTGATTTTGGACGAAGCTACAAGCGCCCTCGACTACCATTCCGAACGCCAAGTTTGCAATAATTTAGCAGAAGCTTTCGCCGGTCGCACGGTGTTTTTCATTACTCACCGCCTGACTACAATCCAAAACGCCGACATAATTATTATGATGGATCAAGGTTCTGTAGTCGAGCGGGGAACTCATAAAGAATTAATGGCTCTTAAAGGGCGTTACTACTGCCTATTCCAACAACAAGAGTCATCGAATACCTGATATCAAACAACTCACAACTGATAACTAACAATTAACAACAGATAACTAACAAATGGCCATGAAATCGGTAATACTTTCTGAGCAACCAGTCATTCTAGAAAAACCAGCGATTTGGTCGCACTTGTTTTTGTGGATGATCATGCTGATGACCACTTCAGGTGTAATTTGGGCTTATTTCGCTAGCGTTGAGCAAGCTGTCCCCGCTGTCGGCCAATTAGAACTCAAAGATGGTGCTAGAGACATCCAAGCACCTGCTACGGGCGCTGTGGTGAGACTTCACGTTGAAAATGGCGATCGGGTGGAAAAAAACCAGCCTCTGCTCACTTTCAACCCCCTTGCACCCAGTGCAGATTTAACATCGATCCAGAAAACTAAAGAAGCTCTGGAAAAGGAAAATAAATTTTATGAAGATGTTGTCAGCGGCAAAATTCAAGGCGCTATTCCTTCTAACCTAGAATCAACAATCAAGGACAGACAGAGCCTCACCGCACAAAATCAAGTGCTGCAAGCTTTGATTGACGAACTGTACCTCAATCGGGGAGCTAGCGGAAGTTTTGATGCAGCTCAGCAAGGACTTTATGTTAATTATCGATCGGAATTTCTGTCTCGCGTCGCCGCAGCTCAAGGCCAAGTTCAGGAGTTGGAAAAACAACTGAAGCAAGCTCAGGATGCTGAGAAAGCTGCCGCCGATCAAATGACAGTGGCACAGCAACAATTGGGTTTTGCCCAAAACCAATTAAATTATGCTCAGCAGCAGTTAATTTCTTCGCAAGAGCAAGTAAAATCAGCCCTGGCTCAGAAAGATTTGGCCGAAGAACAGTTGGCGAAATCTCAACAAGTATTAAAGTCGAATCAAGGCATTCTGGGGAGACTAGGCCCCCTGGTGGAGCAAGGAGCCATCGCTGAACTGCAAAGAGAACGTCAAGAACAAGATGTTTTCAGAGGTCAAAGCGACGTTCTCAAACAGCAAGATCAAATTAAGCAGCGCGAAGGTGAAATCAACGCCCGCAAAGGCGAAATTAACACGCGCCGAGGTGAGATAAATACGCGCCGCGGTGAAATTAACGCGCGTCAAGGTGATATCCAAAAAATTAGTGCTGACATACAGCGCCAGCAAGGAGAGCAAGCGCGCATTCAGGAGTCCATCGCCCGCGCCGAAGAACAGTTGAAAAACACCAAGGATTCCTGGGCGAAAGAACTTTATACCAAAATTGCTGAAAACCAGAAACAAATTGCCAGCAGCGATTCTCAGCTAAGCCGTTTCAAAGTGGAAAACCTGAAAAAGTTGTCCGAGGT
>JAICRN010000466.1 GCA_025937335.1 Microcoleus sp. TY_ISSM_2_bin.22 | reverse complement strand
ATTCAGCAAACCCTATATACGCAAAAACCCGGTCTCTGCACGTAATTTGGTCATATACCCTCGAACGTGACAACAAGAGATCGGTTTTTTTTAGGAAGCGTGCGTCCAGGATAGGACTTAAGCGCGATTGTTGAGAAACCTGGTTTTTTACACAAATACCCGTTGTAGACCGCAGATTCGGTACAAAACCCGGTTTTTGGGTCCCGATGCGTAAGTCTTGCAGGACTGACAAATATGGTTTTGTTTCCTTCTTTTTCAGCCATTTTTATTGATATTGGTGGACTGAGAGTCGGGACAAATTATAGGTTTTGTAGTTGAGTATATCTGTTGAGCATACCATAAATGTGCAACGCCGATTTTTTAAGATTCAACTAATATTGAGCTAGAAATATATTGAGTAAAAATAATATTAACTCGGGTAACATAGGAATGAATATTACCCACAGTCAGGACACGGCAATGTCGTTTCCCTACAATTAATCGGAGTAGGGACACGGGGACTGGCGGTGTCATCTTTATCATTCCGATGCAACTGGAAACGATATAACTTGGTTTACGCTTGGCAGGTTTCTGACAGGGCGTGGATGACTTGTTTGGTCTTTGAATGCGGCGGCAGACAAGCGGATTTTGTAGATGGCGCTGATGGAGGTTATACCAATTCACTATGAAGATACACTAAATGAGGCTGATGTCTTTCTGGTTGGAACTATATTCTTAGCGTTATATTATTAATGCAGCTTCATAGTGAATTGGTATTATGCTTTAACTGCTAAGGATATGAAACAAAGATTGAACTCGTAATGGCTATGTTTATAGCGAGGACTTCAGGGGTAAGGTGTGCCACAAGCACCCTAAAATACCTAGGGGTAAGGTGCGATTGCGCTACAGGGCTCAAGTCCCTACAACAAATTTTTATCTGCGTGCCTGTGTTTCGTGCTATCATTTTTTGGCATTAATTCGCTCTAGCAACTCACAAAATTTTAGCAATTTAACTGTTAGGAGATTTGACTGTGCTGAAACTTTATTACAATCCGCTATCCACTAATGCTCGCCGAGTCTGGATTGCTTTGCTGGAAAAAGAGATTCCGTTTGAATTAGTGGCGCTCAAGTTAAATGGCGATCAATTTCAGCCTGATTTTCTAGCTATTAGCCCTTTTCACCACGTTCCTGTTTTAGCTGATGGGGATTTTCATTTAATAGAAACGCTGGCAATTCTTGATTATCTGGAAGCTAAGTATCCTGCCCCTGCACTGCTACCGGAGGATGCTAAAGAAAGAGCGATCGTCCGAATGGTACAAATGGTAACAGTCAACGAATTGTCACCCGCAATGAGTCCTTTGGTACGCCAGACTTTCGGTGGGGCGGGCGACCCGGAGAAGTTGGAACAAGCTCGACAGCAAGTGGCGGCGGTACTGAGGTTTTTTGAGGATTTATTGGGCGATCGACCTTTTTTTGGCAGCAGCAGTGGCATTACCCTCGCCGATGTTGTGGCAGGAGTTTCCGTGCCTTGGCTGCCCGAGTTAGGCGTGTCTTTGGAAAAATACCCCAATTTGCAGGCTTGGGGCGATCGGCTAAATTCCCGCGCTTCTTGGCAAAAAACTCAAGCGAGTCCCGAACTGGTGGAAGCCTTTAAATCGCAGATGAAACAGTTGATGAAAGGTCAGCAAAGTTAGCCTTTGAGGGACTAAATCAATTAGTTAAAAAAGACATCGGACAACTGGATTTGACAACCATGTTTCCCGGCGAAGAGAATTTGCGGTGGCATAAACTCTCGTCCCTGTCTAAGAAACAAAAAAAGAGGCATAGCGAACCAGATTTCTTATGACTAATGACCAATGACTAATTACTAATGAATAACTTAATTTACAAATATCCTCCTCTTGTACCAGGAATTCTCATCAAGCGGTACAAGCGATTTTTTGCCGAAATCGAACTAGATTCGGGAGAAATAATTACCGCGCACTGTCCGAATACCGGCCCGATGACTGGTGTTTGCATTCCCGGCAATCCAGTTCTAGTATCTCCCAGCGACAATCCTAAACGCAAGTTAGCTTATACTTGGGAATTAATTAAAGTTTGCGACACTGTGCCAACTTGGGTGGGAGTTAATACTGGGCTGCCAAATCGAGTAGTTAAATTAGCTTTGGAATTAGGTTTGTTTCCCGAGTTGGGTAATTACAGTTTAATTCAACCAGAAGTAGTTTACGGGCTAGACAAAAAAAGCCGAGTTGATTTTTGGTTGACTGGCGATACTAAACCAATTTTTCTAGAAGTTAAAAATACAACTTGGGCAAAAGAAAACTTGGCTTTATTTCCCGATACAGTCACAGAAAGAGGACAGAAACATTTGAGAGAATTGATCGAAGTTGTGCGGCAGGGTTCCAGGGCTGTAATGCTGTATTTTATTAATCGCGGGGATTGTACTGATTTTGCTCCCGGGGATAGTGCCGATCGCCTTTACGGAGAATTGTTCAGAGAGGCTAGGAGTGAAGGTGTCGAAGTTTTGCCTTGCCGGTTTGACCTGACGCCAGAAGGTGTTCGGTATTTGGGCTTAGCAAAACTGGATCTACTAACCCCTAAATGATAGGTTTAAATTGCCTGCATTTCTCGATCGATCTCGACACTAGCCACGCCCGGTACGCTCTTTAGTCCTTCTAGCTTCGATTGAGAAACTTTTCCAGTAATGATGCCAGTAACAGCTAGCACCTGCTCCACTTTCATTCCCGCCGATTCTAAGGCAGTGACAACCGATTGAATTACCGATAGGTTTTGGTCGTCAACAGTCACTATGATGCGCTGTACTTGTTCGTCAGACATATTTAGCATCCTTTGGAGTAAATCCATTGCGCTATTGTAAATTGTCTTCTGTTAGATCCCCGCAGGCTTAAAGTCCTGCGGGGATTTGAGTATTCTTCATTACGGAGCTTCTACTAAGCCACTTCCGACACGAGTAGATGGTAATGGTAGTGCCATGGCATGGGAAGTGAGCAATTGCCAAAGTTCAGCACCTCGTTTACCAGTTAATTCGGCATACAGAGCCGCGATACCAGCCACGTGAGGTGTAGCCATGCTAGTGCCGTTCCAAGAAGCATAACGCCCTTTATCCACAGGCAGTGATGAGTATACTTTCACTCCCGGAGCTGCGATATCGACTTTAGCCCCGGTCAATATGCCCGATTTAGCCGAGAAGTCAGCCACTTTGAGGCAGTTATCGATCGCTGCAACAGCCATAATCGACGGGCTATTGGCTGGTTGTCCGACGGTACCGGGGGGAGAAGTTAGTCGATGGTTGCCGGCGGCCGCCACGATCAGACACCCATTTTGCAGTGCCCGACGACCGACTGTTTCGTAGGCAGTAGAGGGGTTTGGATTGGTGTTTCCTAAAGACATCGAGATCACTTGACACCCGTTGACGATCGCCCATTCCATCCCAGCCAGAATCCAGGCACCAGCGCCACTGCCGGCATTACTCAACACTTTACCGACATAAATGGTCGATTTGTGAGCGATCCCATACCTGCGACCGTTCTGATCCTTGAACCCGCAGGCTGTCCCGATGCAGTGGGTACCGTGACCCATCCCATCTTGTACATCCTCCCCTGGCACGAAAGATTGCGATACGATCGATCGACCCGCGAAGTCGGAATGTAATAGATCCATCCCCGTATCCAGCACCGCAACTTTCATTCCGCTACCAGTCAACAGAGACTTCATCGCCTTCGTTGCCTTCAAACCCCAAGTAAACTCGGTATCATCGGCAAAACATACTTGTTTCTCGATTTCTGCTTCGTCTGTAGTAGCAGTGGCTTTCTCGTACAGGTGATTCACCGCATCGCGATAGCCCTGCAAATAATCTACCGACAACCCCTCCTCAATGGCGTAGAAAGTGGTCTCAGGTTCGATCGCCAGAATCGCAGAATCCTCTCCCGCTGATGTCATGACGCTGCCAAAACCCCCTTCATCTAACGTGACAACGGCTATGCCGAGAGTAGGAAACACGGCTCCCCCTGCTGCTTCAATTTGTCCCAAGTCTAGAGCAGAGTCCGGGAAATCGGCTGCATTTGCCAGTCCTCTAATCCCAGTTTGGTCGCTCAACAAATCTAACCCTTCTATCACCGCATCATCGCGGAAAGTAATAATGTAACGCTCTGTCGTTTCATCGGCTTGGGCAGTTTCTGGGATGGGAAAACTAGGTTGTTCAGACATAAATACCTCTTATTTAGAGTTGGATAATGCGTTGAGTGCGATAATAGATTTATTGAATTACAAGGCTGTGACTTGTGAGGAAACAGCCCTGTATTTCATCCATGCTTCTAAGGGTTGAATACGAAATAGTCAACAGAGAGGCGAATCGGGCTTCCCCATTCGATGTTGACCCAAATACTAACAACACCGTTGTTTGGGGCAACGTTATGGAGAGTATATCGAGCATTACCCATAAACTTTCCACCTCCAGCAGCACCTTCACCAATCGCGACGAAGACGAGAGAGTCGCGTGTGATTATGCCCCAATTAAGATGCAAGATGTGCTGTCCGTTGCGATCGCCCCAGTCATGGCGGTAACGGTAGCCATTACCGAAAAATGCTTCCGGCGAAGCTCCTTCTTGAGACATACCAAATTGACCCACCTCTTCAACTTTGGCGTCTTGGTTTTCCTGGGCTGCTGGAAACTGCGGCATGGAAGTTGAGGCATGAAGTTTAGTTGTAGAAGACATTGTTTATTTCCTTGTTATTTAACAACCTTAAGGGCAAGTAGTTTCTAGCTATATGCTGAAGTTAGATAACTGCTTTTGATCTAATAATCACCCCATTTTATTTTGAAAACAATACGACGATCCGCGTATAGGATGATGAAGATATTGCAACAACTTACGTAACTGTT
>JAICRN010000182.1 GCA_025937335.1 Microcoleus sp. TY_ISSM_2_bin.22 | reverse complement strand
CGGATTTAATGGATGCACGGAAGCAGGAAGCAGGAAGAAGAATAATTCGACCAATTACCAATTCCCGATTACCCATTACCTTTTTCCCCCATTTTCAACGGACTGTTAGAGTGTAACGACCCCGGCCCGAAGCATCGTAAGCATTGACAATTACGCGGTAGCGACCCGTAGCGGGCAAAGTAACACTCAGAAACGCATTTTTAGTCGAATCGCTCGCATCGTCATTTTCTGCCACTAATCGGCTGTTAGGACCAAAGATAGCCACATAGGGATCGAAATCTGTGCTTTCGAGGGAAATCGCTACAGACTGACCCGATCGACCTTCAAAAGTATACTCGCGATACAGACTGTTGTCAGACGGCAATACTGGTCCGCCTGCGACTAAAGCACCTTCTTCTTGCAAAATCGCCCGAGAAGGAGCGGTAGGAGCACTCGCTTTCAGTTCTAACGTATAAGCCCCTGACTGCTTAGCTTGGTAGGAATTTGCCACTAACGTGTAAGTCCCGTCTGCAGGCAGCCTGACTGTAATTCTGGCGTCTTTACTGCCTGCCCCGTCATCGTCTTGCGCGATTTCGCGCTGGTTGGGCCCGAGCAAAATTAAATAAGGGTCAATTTCTTGACTTTTCATTTCTATTGTGATTTGCTGGCCCGCTTTTCCCTCAAAGGAGTAGAGGTCAAAAAAGCTGTTGTCGGTGGGCAGAACGCTAGACTTGTCGGTGAGGAGGCCGCTGACGGCGGGCCCGTTTAACGCAACTTTTTGAGGTGATTTGTTGCCACCAAAGGGCGATCGGGCTTGAGCCACGCGGGGAGCTCGCCCTTCTCGCACCGCTGTCAGGAAAGCGGGTAATTTGTCTGCGGAAATTGCAAAACCGATACCGATATTGCCTCCACCCCGACCGCGAGTAAAAATAGAAGTATTGACGCCGATTAATTCTCCTGAACTGTTGAGCAGCGGGCCTCCTGAATTGCCGGGATTGATGGCGGCGTCGGTTTGAATTAAGCCCCGCTGCGGGTCGATGCGGCTGACGATTCCGACTGTAAAAGTACCTTGAAATTGACCGAATGGATTGCCGATCGCAAATGCTTGTTGCCCGACTTTCACCGAACCGGGACGGGCTAAAGGAATGGTAGGTAAATTATTTTGACCGCGAATCTTCACCACGGCTAAGTCTAGACCTTCTTCGCCGAATCCGATGACATCGGCGACAAGTTTTCTGCCGTCTGACAAAATGATATTGACGGTACCGCCTGCCGAAACAACGTGGGCGTTAGTTAACACCATGCCGTCGGGGCTGATAATTGTGCCGCTGCCGTTAGATTTATCTGTATCGACAGTAACAACCGCCGGACTCGCCTTTTCGTAGACTCGAATGTTGGTTTGTTCTTCGACATTTTGGGCGATCGCACCTTGGGAACGCACCGAGTTAAATTCCGTTGAATCTGTTGATTGCCGCCCAGGGGGTGCCGTCACAACCGCAGCAGCGCTGGCTGTTACCCCAACCGTTAAAATTCCCGATACTGCTAAACTTAGAAGTTTGAAATTCATGGCGATCGATTAGTATTTAGCGATCGGCAGCTAGGAATTAGGCTTGGTTGCTAACCGCTAACTACCTTCTTTGACACTCCCCGGCGTGAACGCGCGGGGATTCTTGGTTCAGCCAGTCAACTTGCCCGTTGATGTCACCACCAACGAGTAGAGGTCGGTCTGTCCCCAAGCGTTAATTCCGGTGTGCCCCACCGTATTTAAATTACTTCCTGCCTGCCTCAATCCCTTTGCTAGAATATTGAGAGCTGCATTGTGGTCGCGGTCTAACACCGCACCGCACAGGCAAATATGAGTTCTGACTGAGAGCGATTTCTCAACACGATTTCCGCAACTTGAACAATCTTGAGAAGTGTAGACAGGGACAACAGCAACTA
The DNA here is from genome assembly GCA_025937335.1 of Microcoleus sp. TY_ISSM_2_bin.22. GTDB lineage: Bacteria > Cyanobacteriota > Cyanobacteriia > Cyanobacteriales > Microcoleaceae > Microcoleus. Next base: position 7,063 of record JAICRN010000182.1, on the reverse strand, counting down.
CTGTTTTACCGTACACTTTGCCAAAATATTGCAACCATTGAGCAAACTGTGACCATGCTGCATCGCTAATTGATTTAGCAAGTTTATGGTTTTTCACCATGTTTTTTACTTGAAGGTTTTCGTAGGCTACGAAATCGCTAGATTTCACCACGCACAACGCCGTCTTAATGGCAAAGTCTTTACGCTGCCTGCTGACTTTCAGGTGTTTTCTTCCTAATTTATTTATCGCTTTCTTGCGATTGCTGGAGCCTTTCTTTTTTCTAGAAACTCTTTTCTGCGAGCGCTTCAAAGCTTTTTCACTTTTACGAAGATGCCGAGGATTGGGAACTGTTTCTCCGGTACTATCGGTATAGAAATGATTCAATCCTATATCTATGCCAATCGCTTTCCCTGTAGGAACTATTTCTTCTGCCCGCGCTACGTTGACACAGAACTGAGCGTAGTAACCGTCGGCTCGACGAATTACTCTGACTCTTTTAATTTCACTGGGTGCGTAGAAATGCAAATCCCGACTACCAAGCAATCTAAAGGTTCCAGCAGCAAAGCCGTCCGTAAAGGTTAGGCATCTTTTGTCGGTCGAAAGCGTCCATCCTGAAGTCTTGTATTCTACGGAACAGGTGTGCTTTTTGAATTGTGGATATCCTTTTTTCCCTGGCTTTTTAGCTTTGCAATTAGAGAAGAAACGTTGAATAGCAAAAATGGCCCGTTCAGCCGAAGCTTGACGCGCCATTGAGTTAAGTTTACCCGCCCATTCAAACTCTTTCGCCATGATGGCGCATTGCTTGTAGAGGTCTGATAGTTTAACTCCTTGATTGTCGATCCAATGTCTGAGAGCTTTGTTTCGGACAAACTGAGCTGTGCGGATCATTTCGTCTACGAGCCGGTATTGCTGTGGCTTGCCTTTTAACTTGAACTCTAGTGCAATCATGGAGTTATTTTATCATGCTTACGGGCAATTGTGGCTATAAATCGACTATTTCAAGAATCTTTACACTCACAATTAAATCCGTCAAGCGAAGGACGGGGCTTTAGACCCAATCTTTTGGTAATTATTTTAGGAATTGCACCGCAGTAGTGACCTTCCTCACGCAGGTTCTCCTATTCGGGAATCTGAGTCAGCAGCAAGATACTTAAAATTAGCTTGTCGTACCGCAGCATCCTCATTGCCGTAGAAAAATGACAGCAGGGCAAAACGCTGGCCGCTAATCACGGGAGTCGCTTCGTGCAGCAAAGAACACGAAAAAATAATCGCCGTGCCAGAATCGCCTTTATAACCGTGCGGCGCGTACTCTGGAAACCGTAAAAATCCCCCCTTGTACTCTCCCACATTCAAGTTTAGCGTCATCGCAAACCGGCGGTGCAGCGTAGCTTTGCTAGTGTTGTCGCGGTGCGGCTGAAAATAACCGCCAGTCTCGGCATCATAACAACCTATCAAATACCGTTCAAACCTGGTAATTGTAAATTGGAAAGCTTTTTCTATTTCCGGCCGCACCCGGCGGAAAATAATCGCACTCAATTGTTGCTGGAAATCCTCATCTTTAATAAAGAAATCTCGGCGCTTCTTGAAAGTGTCGTCGTGAATGCCAACTGTTTTCCCGTCTATTTGCCTCATAAAGCCCGACGGACTGCCACCGTCAGCTTTGTACATATCGATCAAAGTACGGCAAAATTGTTTGTCCAAAACGTTAGGAATTACTAACACCGGTGCGTGGCGAGTAGCGGCTCGGGCTTCCTCAATTGGGGGCAAACTTTTGAGACAATCTAATACTTGCTGGGCGTGTTGCTGCGGTTCGCCCATCGGCAATATATTAACGATCTGAAGGTTTTCGTTGAGAACAAAAGTTTGTGGTGCATAGTGAACTCCCGCAACTCCATTTTCTTCGACATCTCGGAAAACACCGTACTGCTGGCTGACTTGTTTGTCTAAGTCCCAGAAAAATATGAATGACGGAGCAATTGTTGTTGGCCTGTTGTGTTCTTTGTCTGCTGGGTCAACGCTCACTCCGAACCGCGGTACTTGCAACCTTTGGAATTCTTCTGAAAGTTTTTGGAAGCTTTTAAGGATAACTTGGATTTGTTCAAAAGCTGTGCTGGCAAAGAAAAACAGCACGACTCGCCGGCCGGCAACCGTCGAGAAATGAAATAAGGGGTTATTTGTAGAAGGAATGGAAAACCAGGGAGCCGGATCTCCTATTTCGAGTAATGGCATTTTGCTGATTGGATATTCGGGATTTTATATTGAGATTATTATGTTGTCGATTAGTTCCACAGGTTCGGTATGTAAAAAAAATATATATATACAAAAATTAGCTTTTATCTGTGTATATCTGCGTTTATCTGCGGTTTCAAACTCGTAATTTACCGTCTTTTTAATAACTCTAACATCAGAGAATAAGTAGATGGGTATCCATAAACGCCACTTAGAGTTCAGAAGTTTCCCAAACCGGCTCTGCGGGATAAATGTTTAGTTTCACCCATCTACTGAGTGTTTGCCTATTTGTCGAAACTGGGGGAATTATCCGGTTGGTCTTCCGGGTATTCTACAGGTCGATACTCGACGTAATCTGACGGCGGTGCTTCCACGTCGCGGTTGCTGGGGCGAGACCTCGATGATTCCGTAGGACGGGGTTTTTTGGTTCTCGGCGGCGTATCAGAACTGCGGTTTTCCGAAGCTGGGGGGCGACTGCTGCGGCTGCGGGCCGGTCTTGCTTCGGGGTTGTCTGAAACGTCCCAGTTGTCTGACCCTTGGGCGGGCGGGGCTTCTGGGCGAGAGGGACGTTTGCGCGCGCGATCGGGCGAGTCGGGCTTGGAGGTGTTAATGCTGCCGTTGCGATTCGAGGGACGGCGGCGGGGTTCGTCGTCCTCGGCTTCCCGGGAGGAACGGTAGTCTTGGCTGCCTCTAATCCGGCGACGCTGCGGATAATCTTCCTCTGGTTCTAGCTGCTCAATTTCGGCATCGTAGCCGTCGTAAGCGTAGGCGTTGCTGACAGGTCGCTCTTCATCTACGTATTGGGCGCGACTTTTGGCTTGGGCTGTGGTCGCTCCCCGTAGCTTAATGCTTTCTGCTGCAAAAAATATGGCGGAACCGGTGAGCAGAAATTGACCGAAGGCCAGAATTGGGTCAAGCCGCCATCCTTGAAATAACAGAATACCGCCGCACAGCAGGCCGACTGCTGCAAAAAAAATATCGTGGTCTCGGGCTAGTTTGGGACGCCACGATCGCAAAAAGTACAGTCCTGCCCCTGCTACTGCTAGGATGATCCCTAACAGGCTGCTCCAGTTCAATCCTAAATTGACCATTAGCCTATCTCCTATGTCTTTCCTATGTTAGCGAGTTAGATTTTACATCTATCATTAAGTCTGTTATCCCGACTGTGCTTTCTGGGGCAGCGTCCGGTCAGGGTTTCAGCTTGGGAAGTGAGTATAATAATGAGTTTAACGGGAAAAAACCTCAGCTTGGCAGTCAACTGAAGGTTTTGCCTTGACAGTTGCTGGTAGCTGAGGTTTCTAGGATCGGGGAAATGCCCGACGTGTAGCCGAAAATTGACTTTCACGCCGGACTCACAGACCTGCAGACTATTTAGTAGGTGCGCTTGATTTTGTCTTTTTGGCTGATGAAGATCAGGGCGACCGTTGCTGGAATCACTACTACCGCCACGCCGACCAGCAGGCTGTACAAAAAGTTCGCGAGAGAAGGAGTCATAGATTCAAAGCCTTTGTTACAACAATTTGATTTTTATTAATTTTATACTTTCGATCGCACCTGTCAAACGGTTAAAATTATGAATAGCAGACTTAACAAAACTTAAGATTTCGAGATAAGACCCATGACTGGTATTACCGTTGCAAGTTGGATTCTGGGCTCTGTCCTAGTGCTGATGACTTTGCTCTTTATTTTTCGGATCGTTCTGACTTGGTATCCCGAGGTGAATCTAAGCAAGTTCCCGTTGAGTCTGATTGCTTGGCCGACGGAACCTTTTTTAGCCGTAACTAGAAAGATTGTACCGCCGATCGGCGGGGTGGACATTACGCCGATTATTTGGGTCGGTATCTGTAGCTTGCTGCGAGAAATGATTCTCGGTCAGCAAGGACTCCTGACGATGATGATGTAAGAGTCAGTTGTCACTGGGCAGTGGGCAGTGGGCATTGGTTATTTGTTAGTTGCCCAATTACTAATGACAACTGCCCAGTGACAACTGACAACTAACAACTAACAACTAACTGTTTTGATTCATAAATTGTTCGACGAAATTGGTGTAAACCTCGCCGTTGAGAAATTCGGGGCTATCGAGGATTTTTTGGTGGAAGCCCAAAGTTGTGGGGACGCCGGTGATGGCGCATTCCCGCAGGGCGCGTTTCATGCGCCGGATGGCTGAAGGTCGATCGCGCCCCCAGACGATCAATTTACCGATTAAAGAATCGTAGTAAGCGGGTATTTCGTAATCGGTGTAAACGTGAGAGTCCATCCGCACACCCGGGCCGCCGGGAGGCAAATAACCGCTGATTCTGCCGGGGTGAGGTCGGAAATTGCGATCGGGGTCTTCAGCATTGATGCGGCACTCAATGGCGTGGCCGTTGAGAATTACTTGGTTTTGCTTGATTTGCAGTTTTTCGCCTTGGGCGATCCTAAGTTGTTCGGCTATCAAGTCGAGGCCTGTAATCATCTCGGTGACGGGATGTTCTACTTGGATGCGGGTGTTCATTTCCATGAAGTAGAACTTGCCCGATTTGTCAAGCAAAAATTCGACTGTGCCGGCACCGGTGTAGTTGATGGATTTGGCTGCAGCGACGGCGGCGTGACCCATCTGATCTCGGAGTTTCTGGGTGAGGGCTGGGCTGGGGGCTTCTTCGAGGAGTTTCTGGTGTCGGCGCTGAATGGAACAATCTCTCTCGCCGAGGTGGATGACGTTACCGTAGTTGTCGGCGAGGATTTGGATTTCAATGTGCCGGGGTTTTTCGATGAATTTTTCGAGGTAAAGTCCGGGGTTGCCGAAGGCTGCATCGGCTTCGCCTTGGGCTGCGGAGAACAGTTTGGGGAGTTCGGATGCTTCTCTCACTAGCCTCATCCCCCGGCCACCACCGCCGGCTGTGGCTTTGATCATCACAGGATAGCCGATGTCGCGGGCGATCGACAAAGCTTCGTGTTCGTCCGCCAGCAATCCGTCGCTACCGGGAACTGTGGGCACTTTCACCCGCTGCATAGTTTCTTTGGCGGTGGATTTGTCGCCCATTGCCCGCATCGCGGCAGGAGAAGGGCCAATGAAAGTAATTTGATGGTCGGCGCAGATTTCCGCAAATCGGGCATTTTCCGAGAGGAAGCCGTAGCCCGGGTGAATGGCTGCTGCGTTGCGCGTCAGGGCGGCCGCGATGATGTTGGGGATGTTTAAATAGCTTTTGCTGCTGGTGGGGGGGCCGATGCAAACGGCTTCGTCTGCCAACTGGACGTGCAAGGCGTGTTTATCTACGGTGGAGTGAACGGCGACCGTGGCAATCCCCATTTCCTCGCAGGTGCGCAGTATGCGGAGAGCTATTTCTCCCCGATTAGCGATTAAAATTTTCGAGAACCCCATCTTCGCTGCTTAATTCACTCAATATTCTGTACAATAATGCCTTTCGGTATGTTCTGGATAATGGTTTTGCAGAAATTGTTCATAAAAATTTATTTTACATTTTGCTGGTAGTGGTGCTATGATTGTAAATCGGCGGTGCAAAAGGGCAAGTTACCAGTTAAATGTCAGGAACCTCAACCTGTGAATCTTTAACTCGTAACGCAAAAATCCTGGAGATTGCCAGAAAGAGCGGATGTGGCGGAATTGGTATACGCGCACGCTTGAGGTGCGTGTGGCATTATGTCCTTGCGAGTTCGAGTCTCGCCATCCGCATTGAATATGTAAAACAACTGTTGACGGTTTTGGCTGTTGGCAGTTGTTTTATATTGAGTGGTTTTTCTAGAAAGTCGATCGAGTACCGTAGGGTGCGGATTCATCAGATATCTTTAAGTGCGATTCCCTACGGGATAGCTTCGCTTCACGAACTTCTGACAGATCCGCACCATACAAAATACTGTTTAACTGTCGATCGACTATTGTGTTTGAATTAAAAACATAGATACTTATCGTTTGTCAAGTAGAATGGGGTTAGTTAGGTTCCGAATCCGAGAGTTGGCTGACGAAAAAGGATGGACGCTAAAGGATGTTGCCGATCGATCGGAGGTTCCGTACAGCACAGTCAGGCACTATGCTCGATCGGAAGGACTAGCAACGGTTGATATCACATCCATTCAAAAGATAGCTCGCACCCTCGATGTTTTGATTGAGGAGTTGATGGAAGTTGTTAAAGAATGAACCGATGAAATTATATTAGCAAACGGAAGTTAGATCGATGACATCCTACGCCTTAAACTTACCCGTTCAGTTACAGCAAGAAGCTGAAAAATTGGCAACACTCCAAGGTATTTCCTTCGATCAGTTTATCCTCTGGGCTGTAGCCGAAAAAGTCGCTACCCTCAACCAGCGGTATGACGATCCGGCTTTTCCTGAAATTACCTATGTGCGCGGCGCTAGCGGCGAACTCGTTCCCGTTTTGCGCGGCACTCGGTTGCGGGTGCAAACAGTAGTCATCGCAGCGCAGAAATGGGGTTTTTCTCCAAACCAAATTGCCACTGAGTATGACTTAAGAGAAGATCGAGTGAACGATGTTCTCGCTTTTTATGCGGCTCACCATCAAGAAATAGACGCATCTATTGCCGCTGAGCAAATTATCGAAGCTGCTAATGTCTAAACCGCTATTGCATCTAGATGCCGATACCTCTATTAAAGCTTTGCAAGCCGCCCTTTTATCTCGCAGTCACGATGTCACTCGGACACCGACTGAGTGGATGGCTTTAGATGCTAGCGATGAGGCTCAATTGCTAGAAGCAACAGCCCGAGGGCGGTGTATTTTTACGTTTAATATCCGGGATTTTCAGGTTTTAGCTCAGCGTTATCCCGAACATGGTGGCATCATTTTGGCTGCTCAAAACAGTTGGACATTATCTAGTCTAATTGCTTCGCTCGATCGCCTG
>JAICRN010000204.1 GCA_025937335.1 Microcoleus sp. TY_ISSM_2_bin.22 | reverse complement strand
TTTTGTCGGTGGCGGTTCGGAGACTAACGCGGAAGTTCCCGGTTGCGGATTGGAGACCAACTTGGAAGGCTTATTTCCACATGATGCTAGGACGATCGCACTCAAAGCAACTACTATCAACTTTGGTAAATTCATCTGTTTCCGTGCAACTATAACTGTCATCATTTTGTATCTCTAATTGTCCGAATAGACAATGGCAAGTTTACAAACTGTCACGACACTGCCACAAAGTTCTAAAATAACTGTGATATTAAACTGATAGCCAATAATTTTATCTCCGAAAACTCAGGAAAATACCCTATGAACGGCCCAGCATCTTACGCATCATCTCAACTGACCGATCGCGATCGCGCTAACCTCAGCCGCCTGATCGATTACAGTTCCATCCAATCGATACCCGAATTTTGGGCGATCGTCAAACAAAAATTCGGTCAAACCGTCGCCCTCCACGACCCCCACAGCCAGCCAGAAATCAAACTCACCTACACCGACCTGTACCAACAAATCCAGCAATTCGCCGCCGGCCTCCAAGCCCTCGGCATCGAACCAAATCCCGAAGAAGCAGTCCCTCCCCGCGTCGCCCTCTTCGCCGACAACAGCCCCCGCTGGCTGATAGCCGACCAAGGTATCATGATGGCTGGGGCCGCCAACGCAGTTCGAGGCGCCACCGCCGACCCCGAAGAACTTTTGTACATCATCCAAGACAGCGGCAGCACCGCCTTGGTAGTCGAAAACCGGGCATTACTCAAAAAACTGCAACACCGCCTCCCTGATTTGCCCGTCCAACTCATCGTCCTCCTCTCCGACGAAGAACCGGAAACCAGCCCAACCCTCAACACAGTCAAATTTTCCCAAGTCATGACCACAGGGGCAAACCGTCCCCTCAAACCCACCAACCACAAGCCTCAAACCCTCGCCACCCTCCTCTACACCAGCGGCACCACTGGCAAACCCAAAGGCGTCATGCTGACTCACGGCAATCTGCTGCACCAACTCACCACCTTGGGCACAATTCTCCAGCCCGAAGCAGGCGAATCTGCCCTCAGCATTCTGCCCAGTTGGCACGCCTACGAACGCAGCGTCGAATACTTCCTGCTTTCCCAAGGATGCACCCAAATTTACACCAGTATTCGCTATTTCAAACAAGACTTTAAAACTTACAAACCCCAGTACATGGTCAGCGTTCCGCGCATCTGGGAATCGATTTATGAGGCTGTACAAAAGCAATTTCGGGAACAGCCACCTAACAAACAAAAATTGGTGAATTTCCTGTTATCTGCCAGCCAGCAATACATCGAGAACCGCCGCATTTTCCAAGGATTAACTCTCAATTTAAAACCTGCTTCTGCTTCCGAAAAACTCATCGCCCGCACCAAAAGCATTCTGTTGTCGCCCGTACACGCCCTCGCCGAAAAATTGGTTTACAAAAAAGTCAGGGAAGCTACGGGAGGACGTTTTAAGTGGGCAATTAGCGGCGGCGGTTCTTTGGCGGCGCATATAGACAATTTCTTTGAAATAGCGAATATCGGCTTGTTGGTGGGATACGGTTTAACCGAAACTTCGCCGGTTTTAACCGTCCGTCGTCCTTGGCACAATCTTAAAGGTTCCGCAGGAGGGCCCATCGCCCATACGGAAATTAAAATAGTAGATCCGGAAACCAGACAGCAACTGCCCACAGGCCAGCGCGGCTTAGTATTGGCGCGGGGGCCGCAAATCATGGCAGGTTATTATCTCAATCCCCAAGCGACTGCCAAAGCCATAGACTCCGAAGGCTGGTTCGATACCGGGGATTTGGGCTGGCTGACACCGGGAAACGACTTAATCTTGACCGGGCGGGCCAAAGATACGATCGTCCTCACCAACGGCGAAAACATCGAACCCCAGCCCATAGAAGACGCCTGCGTCCGCAGCCCCTACATCGACCAAATTATGCTAGTAGGTCAAGACCAGAGAGCCCTCGGCGCCTTAATTGTCCCCAATGCAGAAGCCGTGCAGAAATGGGCAGAAACTCAGAATCCCCCATTACACGAAATTGACTGGAATAGCAAGACAATTCAAGATTTATTCCGCAAAGAATTGAACCGAGAGGTGCAAAATCGCCCCGGATACCGCGCGGACGATCGGATTGGCCCGTTCCGGTTGATTCAGGAGCAATTTTCGATCGAAAATGGAATGTTGACCCAGACCCTGAAAATTAAGCGCCCGGTTGTGACGGAACACTACCGCGATATGATTGACGGAATGTTTTGAAATATTCGCAGGACTTGGGGAATGGAAAAGAAAAAATTATCCCAACACCCGAGTCCCGAGTCCGAGTCCTCAGTCCTGGGCCATTAGTTCATGTTTACCAACTAATGACTAATGACTAATGCCTAATTCCTAATTGACAAGCAACAACTTTATGGAACCACAATTACTCTTGAAACGATCGATTAACGTTAAAGTCGTCGTTACTCCTCGCTGGAAAGAAGAAGCTCAACAGCAACTCCAAGCTCAAATCAACCAAATAGACTCTCAGCTACAACAGTTAGAAATGCAAGGGCAGCGGATGATTTCAGAAATCCAAAAGCAAAATCTGCAGCCACCTGGCCCGCAAGTAATGCAGCAAATAGAAAACATTCAAGTGCAGGTGAATCAAAGAAAAAGCGAACTGCTAGAACAGAAAAACCAAAACCTGCAACAGCTTCAGCAAGTGCAGGTGCTAGACCTGGAACAAGAAGTGAGTCAAGGTCAAATTGACGGCACCTTCACTGTCGGGCTGGGAGAAAACTTGATTCAAAAAATGCAAGTAGAAATTCTCCTCCGCGACGGCATAGTCGAAGAAATTCGAGGTGATATTTAGAAATTAGTAAGTGGTAATTGGCGATCGGTAATTGGCAATTGATTTTAAGTCAACAGTCACACATCAAGAATGCGAGAGACTGGCATAATAATAAGTATTGCCGGTGGCCGATCGCCAAAGATCAATTGCCAAATACCGATTACCTATTACCCACACAAAAGGACTTTTTACAGATGATTCGCGAAGTTTTCATGCCAGCCCTGAGTTCGACAATGACAGAGGGCAAAATTGTTTCCTGGGTCAAATCCGCCGGAGACAAAGTAGAAAAAGGCGAAACGGTGGTGGTGGTTGAATCCGACAAAGCCGACATGGACGTGGAGTCTTTCTACGAAGGCTATTTAGCAATAATTATCGTACCTGCGGGCGAAGTTGCTCCGGTGGGGGCGGCAATCGCTCTAGTAGCAGAAACAGAAGCCGAAATCGCCGCAGCTCAGCAGCAAGGAGCCGCCGCCCCAACCGCAGCAGCAGCCCCGGCTCCGAGCCCCGCTCCTGTCAGCGCAGCTACATCGTCAGCAGGTTTGCAGCAAAATGTCAGCCGCCAAAACGGCCGCAGCGTCGTTTCTCCCCGCGCTCGCAAGTTAGCCAAAGAGTTTAAAGTAGATTTGAATTCTATCAAAGGCAGCGGGCCCAACGGTCGAATTGTCGCAGAGGATGTGGAAGCAGCAGCCGGCAAAGCCCAACCCGCTCCGGTTCAGCAACCGGTAACAGTCCCCGCAGCACCCGCACCCGCACCCGCAGCACCCGCCCCCGCAGCAGCAAAACCCGCACCCGCACCAGTCCCGGCGATCGCACTTTCGGGCCAAACAGTACCGATGAACGCGCTGCAAAATGCGGTGGTGCGGAATATGGAAGCAAGTTTGAGCGTGCCGTCTTTCCGCGTCGGTTACACAATTACTACTGATAATCTCGACAAACTCTACAAACAAATTAAGTCCAAGGGCGTCACGATGACGGGTATGCTGGCGAAGGCTGTAGCAGTAACTTTACAAAAACATCCTCTGCTGAATGCTTGTTATGTGGAGTCGGGAATTCAATACCGCGCTGATATTAATGTGGCGGTAGCCGTGGCGATGGACGGCGGCGGTTTGATTACGCCGGTGCTGCAAAATGCCGATCGCCTCGATATTTATTCGCTCTCCCGCACGTGGAAGGATTTAGTCGATCGCGCCCGCACCAAGCAGTTGAAGCCTGATGAATACAGCACGGGAACTTTTACTCTTTCCAATTTGGGAATGTTTGGAGTAGACAAGTTTGACGCGATTTTGCCGCCGAATCAAGGCTCGATTTTGGCGATCGGTTCTTCGCGGCCGCAAGTAGTAGCTAATGAAGATGGTTTGATGGGAGTGAAGCGGCAAATGCAGGTGAATATTACTTGCGATCACCGGATCATTTACGGTGCTGACGCTGCGGCATTCTTGCAAGATTTAGCGAAATTGATTGAGACCAATCCTCAGTCTTTGACGCTTTAATTAGTTAATTGTTAACAGTTAACAGTTAACTGTTGACTGTCAATGGTTTGCCCTTAATATCAACTCCGGTAGCATTGGAATTAATATTACCCACAGTCAGGACACGGCGCCGTGGCGTGTCCCTACAATTAATAGGGGTAGGGACACGGCACGGCGCCGTGTCCTCGATATCATTCCGATGCAACTGGAAACGATATTAAATGAACTTTCACCAAAACTTAATGCCTATATTAACTCATTAAAACAAAAAACCCAAAGGTTAACAGTCAACAGCCAAAAGTCAACCGTCAACCAATAACTAATTACTCGATCGCACAGTCAAAACTTGGGGCGGCGTCGCATCCGGCGGATACAAGAAATCCACCTGCACCAAACGGCGTTCCCCCGGCTTCATATTCACATTCACCAAAGGTTCCCCCTGCTGTCCCCGGCGCTGCACAATGTGAATGTAGCGCGTCAAAGTCTTGCCCGTATCATCATTAAATATCACCCGCACCGTACCTCGGAAAAATATCCGATTTTCAGGAGGATCGTAAAACATCAATCCCCCCGCTTCTGTATTTGCTTTGATCGGTGTTTGCATTTTAATGCTAACAGATTGAGACTCACGAGATTTGTTGTAAAGGGGAAAAGTTAAGTTGTATTGAATCCCGTAATTACCGTGAGCAAAATAAGCAGTATCGGGATAGCGAGCTAACATTTTAGCGCTTTGAACTTGACCAGTTCCAAAAGTACCCGTATCCGTTGTGCTCAGAGCATAAGAAAATGACTCGCCGCGCTTGGGAATAGTTAAATAATCGGTTCTCGAATTGTCCGTAATTTTAGCTTCCCACTGGGAACCTTCCGCTACTCCCGCAACGCGGCCGTAAATTTTTTGCACGGGATTTTCGCCTCTGGGAGTTGGTGCTAAATCTCTCGGCCCCGCTAAACCTTTGGTATTTAAAATATTTTCCCACTGTTCTAAAGTCGGATCTTGCTCGACTCCTCCTTGACTTTTAGGAGCAAACATGGCTAATGATGCTACATAAACCGAATTGCTGCTCGACATTCGCATCAAGGTCGATCGACCGTTGGAAGAAGGCGTCACATTCCCCACAGGTATCGGTAAATTCATCAGCATTCGGCTCTGATTCGCCGGAATCTCGATCGCAGCGGGCAAAATGGCTTGTCTGTATCCCCGCAGCACATCGCTCGTGATGCGGCTTCCAGGCCCCGCAAACACAGTGCCGAATCGATTCTCTAAATACGACGGTAAATCGACAAACAAAGCGTCCGGCCGAGTTAAATAGGTCGCTCCTTGCAAGACATTTAAAGTAACAGGTTCCGAGTTGGGATTGTGGACAATTATTCCTTGAAATAAGGTGCGAGTTTCGGCGCGATTTTTAGCTTTTGCGATGTGGTGGGCAAAGATATCAAATCGGCCTTTGAAGGGAAAGTTTAAGTGTGCAGAAGGTAGTTGTTTTCCTTCCGGGGGAAATGTGGAGAGCAAAATGCCTTCGGTTTGCACGACTTCGGGGCTGTTGCTGTTGAAAACCGGGATGTTATCGAGTTTTCCGGGCAAAACGCGCACTTGCTGGGGCACCGTCACAGTGTTCAGCGGGGCCGTTGTCGGAGGTGCTGGCAAATCCAGTTCGTTTTCCGGTATCGAAAATTCTCGCTGGATGATGACTTGTTGGGTCGCAGGTGTCGGGATTGCTTGAGCGAGGGGGAAAATTGGCAAAAACATTGCTGAGAGAGCGTTTAACTGAACTTGCAGAAGATTGCCACATAGCAACCGACACAAAAACTTACCACAAGTTGGTTGATCTTTTCTGGGGATTTTGAGATTTTGTCAAGGTAGAGCAAAAATAAGAGCCAGAATCGCAATAGCTGCCCTGGCTCTTATGAGTGGATACTAGAAGTTAAGCTTAATTTACTAGAAATGCGGCGAGCTTTTCTGCCGATGGATGGCCCGAGCCCCTGAAAAAATTTAGGCAGTAGCCTTTTTTGCCTGCTTGCGGCGTGCTGCTACTAAACTTCCCAACCCCATCACCATACCTGCAATAGTGGTTGGTTCGGGCACTGCCTCAGCATCAGCGGAAACTCCCGCCATAACTTTGTCACTGGTGCCAATATTAGACCCACTTACCTGCTGGAAGCGAACCCCTGCCTTAAGCGTACCATTCTGAAATCCCGTCAAGAAAGCACTTTGTGCCTGTTCCGCACTCAGGCTGCTGCCAGTTAGCAAAAAGCTAACGAAAGTAGACTGATTTTTAGATAAGCCTGTATTAGCGTTTCCACCCTCAAAGCTATTGCGCGGAGTGCTAATGCCATAGTCGAAACCGTCGTGCAAACCGCTAATATCAACGTTTTCCCAAAAGGATCTAAAATTGCTGCCTGCAGTCGATTTAACTGATGCAGTAACGCCGCTCAATACGTCAAATGCCACGCCAACGAGAGAAGAGTCTGTTGCACCACCGGCTGTAGCCTTGGTGCCAGTGGTATTGGTGATACCCAAATTCAGGAGCAAATCAGCTCCACTTTGGACAATGTTGAAGTCCAATGTTGCAGTAGCCCCGGTACCGATGCCGTTGGTAGTACCGTACTGAGGATCGACGGATAAAGCGAATGCTTGAGCTTGCGTTGCAGTTAGTAATGAAGAAGCAATGGCTAAACCGGTAGCTATACAGGCAGTTAGTGGTGGGGCGAAGTTGGTTTTCATAAGAGTAATACCTTGTTTATATCGTTGGGGAGATTGACTTTATTGAGTTCTTTTGCTCTTTGTTTACATCATCTGTCATGTACAGGTCTTTGTCTATACATTTTTGATACCTTTACCAAAACAATATGCTTCCAGGTTTATTCTTAAAATTTTCGTAAACTAGGTTGTATCCCAAAGGCTAAGATGACTGTTCGTGCAGCATTCCACGACCAACGATCCCTTGTTGCAACTTTCGGCAATATCGGCTGTCACAACCCGTGCTTGCGTAATTTTACTATAGTAAAAGTTAGTTTTTATACAAAAAATTGCGAATCTGTTTGCCGATCGCCAGATGTACGCGAAAGTAAAATATAGTTACACGCAAAAGGAAATACAGGATTAGCAACTATTCCCGGGGGCAGAAACTGAGTTTGAGCGACTAAAGTACGGCGTGAAGAGCCTCAGTACGGATAAAAAAAATCGGTCGATGGGATTGGCAGTGCGTAAGTCCACTAAATTTGAGCTTGTGTTGACACCGACACGATCCCCGCGTCTGCTACCATTTGAGATTGGATCGGGTCGTCGGCGAGTGACACAATAACCTTACAAACAGACAAATTTTTAATGAAAATTATTTTAACCAACGACGACGGCATAGACGCTCCGGGGATTCAGGCACTTTTGCAGGCTGTCAGCGGCAAAACAATTATGGTTGCTCCTCAAGGGCAATTGTCGGGCTGCGGGCATCAAGTGACGACCCACAGTCCGATTCATGTCGATCGGCGATCGGAATTTGAGTATGCTGTAGGGGGAACACCAGCAGACTGCGTGCGCATAGCTCTTCACCACGTTTGTCCAAAACCGGATTTGCTGCTTTCGGGCATTAACGCGGGTGGCAATTTGGGGGTTGACGTGTACATTTCCGGTACGGTTGCGGCTGTGCGCGAGGCAGCCATGCACGGTATTCCGGGCATAGCAATTTCCCACCGGATTAAAAGGCCGCTCGAAATAGACTGGGATTTAGCGACTCGCTGGACATCGCGGGTGTTGGCGGATTTGCTGAACCGGGAACCAAAGTCGGGGTGTTTCTGGAATGTGAATTTGCCCCATTTAGCGCCAGGAAGTGCGGAACCGGAAATTGTGTTTTGCCAACCTTCGACGCAGCCGCTGCCTGTGGTGTACCGGGTGGAGGGAGAATACTTTTATTATGCGGGAGAGTACGGATCGCGCGATCGGGCGGCGGGGACTGATGTTGACGTGTGCTTTGGCGGTAATATTGCTGTGACTGAGATATCGCTGTGATAGATTTGGGCGATCGAACTATATTTTTGGGCAATAAATTCTAAATAGACGATGTTAAATTCGATCGGCGACGGAATGTTTCATATTCATGGCTAAAAACAGATTTCTTTATACATTGGGTTTAGCACTACTTATTCCCTAGATATAATAAACCTGTTTTCGGATCATCCCAAAATAGGATATTGAAATCTGTTAAAAATGGATAGTATTGACAATTGAACCAAATTAATCACTATTCTGAGAGTGGCAGCTATCTCTACTTGCGGCCCTCGGTGCTACCATAATTTTTTTTGTC
>JAICRN010000082.1 GCA_025937335.1 Microcoleus sp. TY_ISSM_2_bin.22 | reverse complement strand
GATAGATTGGTAAATTTCGTAGAGATTGCGCGGAATTTGGTGCGCCTTTTCATCTACTGGTTCGGGTATTTCTCTGGGGACATCGCTAGTACCGAGTACGTCAAAAACTAACACTGATTGGTGAGAAGCGATCGCCCGCCCGCTTTCGCTAATGATAATTGGTACCGGGATTTTCCGCTCGTCGCAGGCATCTTTCACTCCCGCTACTACGTCGTTAGCGTAGTTTTGCATATTGTAGTTTTTGGAAGCGTGAAAGTTTGTTTTAGAGCCGTCGTAGTCAACGCCGAGCCCGCCGCCTACGTCCAAGTAGTTCATATTAGCTCCCAATTTAGCTAATTCTACATAAATGTGGCTGGCTTCTCGAATGGCATCTTTGATGACGCTAATTGAGGAAATTTGAGACCCGATGTGGAAGTGCAGTAATTGCAAACAATGGAGCATTCCAGCTTTTTCTAGTTCGCCGACTGCGCGGATAATTTCAGGAATTGTCAAGCCAAATTTTGCGCGATCGCCCGTGGAGCCTCCCCAGCGGCCAACCCCTTTGGTAGTGAGTTTTGCGCGCACTCCCAAAATCGGTTTAATTCCTAATGCTTTGCTCGCGGCGATTGCCAGTTCTACTTCCTCAATTTGCTCCAGCACAATTACGGAAGTTTGTCCCAGCCGCTGCGCCAAAATAGCAGTTTCGATGTATTGGCGGTCTTTGTAACCGTTACAAATTAACAAAGCGCCTGGGGTTTTTAAGGTCGCCAAAGCTATCATTAATTCTGGTTTCGAGCCGGCTTCCAGTCCGAAGTGATGGGGTTGCCCAAAACGCACCAAATCTTGAATTAATTGTCGGTGCTGGTTGCATTTAACTGGAAACACACCGCGATAGACATTTTTGTAATTGTAGCGAGCGATCGCTCTGGCAAAACACGAATTTAAGCGCTCGATCCGGTCTTCCAAAATATCTGAAAATCGAATCAGCAGGGGCAAAGCCAAATTTCGCTGTTTCAGGGATTCTACCAGTTCGCACAAATCGAGGGAACCGCCGCGATCGCCCTTGGGAGACACTGTAACGTGACCGGCAGCATTGATCGAAAAATAGGGTTCGCCCCAACCTTGAATTCGGTACAGTTTCTCGCTATCTTCTATTGTCCAAGATTTTTGTGGCAGTTGAGCCGCCGTTACCAAAGCACTGTCTGGTGCGACCAAACTCGTGACTGTCGGCGGCTGAGTAGATAGCGGATCGATATCGGAGAAAGCAGCGGTGGCTGGGGAACTCATCTTATCGGAAACCTCTTTTAGGACGGGTCAAATAGATAGTTTATCGCAGATATCGGGTTTCCTGATGCAGTTGAAAATTCACTTTCGGTACAAGGCCCGGCGATTGCTCGCCCGGAAGCAGTCCTGGCGCAGGCCCAGTCTCAGAAACCCCATTTCCGATCTCACCTGCATCCGGATACTTGCTTGAACACAGGAGTCGTGGAGAGCAATCACGGTTTAGATTTTAGTTCCAGCCCCCACCTTCATCCATGTATGGAGTCACTTCTTGAATCTAAAATCTATAGTCTTGGACGCAGATTTGCCTTGCTCAACCCAGTTTACGATCAAAATCTCGGATTTAGTAACGAGAAATATACGAAGAAACCGGGTTTTTAACTCGCTCTGTGCTGTGGAGTCAATTCTTTAATCTTTAATTGTTAATCGACCGACACCATGAAGCTTCTCTGAATTAATTACCTGAAGAAACGGGGTTTCTGCGCCACGACTCCCAAATTCGATCGCCTTTCAAATTAGCTGTTGAATTACAGAGGCAGTCCAGCACGCACTCCTTACTTAAAGAAACCGGGTTTTTAACTTTGAGCGAGGACTTAAGGAAGTATTTTCGCCCATCAAACCCGGTTTCTGCGTCCAATACCCAGAGGAATCCGCCGTTAATTCACCGTGACAGACTCTAACCAAAAATCACCTCCGGCGGAGCCATGTCAGCCCCCACAATCATTCTCCCGTGACTGGCAGACTTCTTCAGACCGGGTTTAGGCGTCGGGGCCGGGCTTTTTTGAGCCGGTGCAACTGAGGCTGGCGGTGTCACCTGCGTTGGAGGTACTGCCTGGGCTCCGGGGACCACGGGTTGCTGCGACAGCCAACCCAAACCCCCTACAGCCCCAGCCATCAAAGCGGTGTAGCCGATGTACAAATGCACTGGACGCATTTGAAAGCCTTCCGCCGACTCGGAGTCGGAAACAGATAAATACGTGCTGGGAATTGGGCTATGCGCGGGTTTGGGCAAAGCATTCGCCATCGCGGTGCCGTCTAGTCCCAAGGTGTCGCCCAGCCTGCGGATAAAACCTCTAACGTAAATATCTTGGGGCAGTTTCTCGATTTCCCCATTTTCGATCGATTCGATGTGGTGCAGCGGCACGAGAGTTTGACTGTGGAGTTGTTGGAGGGATAGGGATCGAATTTGCCGTCCCTTGCGCAATTCTCTACCCAACTCCCGCAGGCACTCTTCTCGCTGTTGAACAGCTATTGCTGCTGCTTCTTCCTTGGTGAGTTTTTTCGGCTTCTTGGGAAAACCGAACCCTAGGAAGGATTTTCCGGGGACGGTGACAGTTGCAGGCGCAGCCGACTCGAGTTTAATTTCGTCTTGGGGCGCTTGTTTGCTGTCTTCAGAAGTGTTAGTGTCTCGATCGACAATTTCAGTGTCGGACTCGGTTTGGGGCGGCGCTTCCAAAGTAGCGCTGCGCCAATAGAAGACAGGAACAGCTACTGGTGGTTCCAATTCTCTAAATTCTGTCACCGTCTCAATGGCGGGACTTACAGCAGCAAAACTCTGTTCGGCTACTTGCGGTTCAATTTTGTTTGGTTTGGGAAATCGGTCAAATGCGAGCTTGACGGCTTCTCTGCTAACTGCTCTAATTAAAATTTCGGCAGCGGAGGCTGCTTCGCCCAACATGGTTTGTAAGCTAGCTAGAGCGTGGCTGTAGGTGTCGCTACAGAGCAGTTCAGCTTCTATTTGACCGAGGACAGAACGAAAACTGTCTTGAGAAATTTCAATAGTTGCGTGATCTGTCACCCCAAAATAAGCCTCGGGTTTCAGTGCCATGATATTTAAGTTGTCTTGCTAGAAGGTATCTGAGTAGGTTCTTCGACAGCTTGGCAGTGATTCCGGATATCGGTTGGCAGAGAGTGGCAGAGTGAGGGAGATGGGGGAGAGTGGGAGAGTGGGAGAGTCGCAACTGCTGATTCGCGATTCTCACTTACCGATTCCCACTTACAGATTGTCTATTGTTTGTGGATGCGATCGAGCAAAAAAAGAGCCCCGAAAATCCCGACAAAATGGGCAACCGTGGCGTGAGTATTGGCGAGTACCACAAATATGTCTAGCGGCTGAATAAATCGGCCCAAATCGACTGCGGCACCGAACAAGGCTTGCGGCTGAGCTAGAGATTTGGCTAAAAGCGTGCCGCTGATTGCTTCTGCGCCGATCAGCGTCAGCAGCATTCCTGACAAGTTGCTCATCAGTGCCAGCCGCACCTCTTTGATGGTGTCTGCTTTTTTGGGGCGGACAGCGTTAGCGGGCGATCGCAGTTGTCTCGACAAGCGGGTGAAGCGGAAAGAGCGATATACGCTGTAAGCGAGTACGGCTAGCCCGCAAATGGCAAAAAATACGCCGCCGCCGGTGCCGGCACTGTTTGAACCCCCAGCGGCGGTAGCCCTGGGGATGGCGAAGGGGATGGCAAAGAGCAAAATGATCGCCGCTACCACCCCTAGCACTAACTGCACCCAGAAGCAAACCCAGCCTGCTGTACGAAGGGCAAAGGCCACTCGCTGTGCTGCTGCAGGAAGCTTATCGGTATCTAACTGATTAGTCATATTTTGAGCGGGTATAATTTAGTGGCTTTAGTTGGCAGCAGTTTTTTAAGCGAGGACGGTTGACGGCGGTTAACCCTCTTTATAATGGAAGCAGAAATGTTTAAGATTTGTAACTAACATTCGATTTCACACTTGAATAGCGTCGATCGCAAGGTACCCAAAGCAATGACACAACTACAACCCACCGTCACCCCCAAACTGGAACAGCCAAAATTTGGCTTCAACAGCTACGCGGAACGCCTTAACGGTCGAGCCGCGATGATTGGTTTTTCCCTGACTTTAATTATCGAGTATGTCACAGGGCAGGGGTTGCTGTCCTGGTTAGGTCTCAACTAATTTTAGCTGTTTGGCGCGGTCAGCATCACACTTTGTCTGGACTCTTCCCGCAGCGGGTGTCACCTCTGCTGACCGCGACAAATGCGGGAATTGATTAGAATATTAATTAGAAACAAGCCCAGCGACTTCTCTGTTGAGAGAGATAGGTTCACCTACCGCAAGAGCTGGCTTTTGGATGTGTATCTCGGGTAAAACTTTGATTTGACAAGCTTGGCAATTTGACCTCGCTCCCGTACAATTCCCGAGAGGCGAGAAGATTAATTTAGGGGAAGCTAGTATCTGAGCTAGAAATCCCGATCGTTCCGCCAACTCTAAGTTTTAGAGATTGTAAATAAATATAGAACAGAGTAAAACCAAATGAATGCTTCGTGGACGCGACTTTTGAGGTCAGCTTACCGTAGAGAGCCAATTACCAGCTTTGTTGTGACAGTGGGCGTTGTCGATGCAGCGATCGGCAGCATCGGTGCGAGCGGCTCTTTATTGGCTTTTGGGCTGGGTACCGCTGGGGTGGCGATGGCTCTCCGCTGGTGGCAAATTTACCGCTCTGGAGCCGAACAACCCGCACCTGCTCCCGAATACTATCTTCCTCCTCAGTCTTCTCGGCCCCAGTTGCCCGTGCTTAACGTGTCTAAAAAAAATCCTCCTTATTAAGGTTACGCGGCAATGGCGACTCGGCGAGGTGACTATCGACTCGCTGCATCTGAGGCACCAAAAGATATGGCAATAAAGTCTTTCGATCCTCGATCTTTTTGATTTATGAATATTTCTGTTGCCGAGAAACTGTACAAAATTGGCTCCGTAGCTGCCTGTAGCGGTTTGTCGGTGAAAACTGTTCGCTACTATGAGGAGATGGGCTTGCTGTCTCCTGCGGTGGAGCGCTCGCCCGCTGGTTATCGCTTGTTTGGGGAAGCGGTATTCAACAGGTTAGCGTTTATTAAACGATCTCAGGCTCTGGGTTTGAGCCTTCAGGAGATTAAGGATATTTTACAAGTTCGCGATCGGGGAGAGTTGCCTTGCTTTGAAGCGAAGCAGCATCTAACGGCTAAGGTAGAGGAAATTTCGGTGCAAATTGCAGCCTTAGAAACTTTGAAGGGGGAGTTGCAAGGCATTCTCAACTGCTGGCAAGAGCAACCCTCGCAGGCGAGCATTACTAGCACGATTTGTCCGAACATTCAGCGGGATTGAGCTGCAGCCGAAAGATACAAAAAAAGGGAAGGAATTATCGGTTTCCTTCCCTTGATGATTTTGTTGGTGGTTTTGTCGATCGTGTTGAGCTTTTAACTGTTTTCGCAGAGTTTGCTGTTGCTTTTTGAGCTGTCTAGCTCTTGCCGATCCGCCTTTGCCTTTGGAGTTTCTGCCCTCGCTGCGGGGAGACTCCCAACTTTTTAGTCTCATGTTTTTAAGTTTTTGCACTACCTCTATACTACACCGAGGTAATTTCACTGTCAAGTATTTTTAAGACAGATGTTTCCTACTATTAACTGTTGACAGATTTGGATTTGCTACAGGCAGAGCGATGGTGCGCCCATAAGCACCCTACAGGCCGATGGTGCGCCCATAAGCACCCTACAATTACAGCTTTTTGCGATGGCGTCAACAGCCGTAATTGTGTATGTTTATCAGTCCAAATAACCTGGGGGTATTTCAGCATCTGTAAAAATTGGCAGGGTTTCCCAATTTTTCAACCATTCCGGCAATTGGGCTAATTTTTTGAGCTGAAGCGACATTTCTATTAAGGAAAATCCTAAATTGTGGAAATCTTGAATAAGTTCTGCTTTCAAGAATATTTCATTGTGAGCTAAATCGGGAGCATTAGTCGCAATCACAATGCTGTTACCTGTTTCTAAATTGCATATATAAACTTGTGCGAACACAGTTTGAATGGTTTTCACCGCCGCTGCGTTAAACTCTTGTTTGTGGAACAGGTTGACAACTACAGCACCAGCCATTGACAAGCGAGTTTTGCACAGTTTGTAAAATTCTTGTGTCACCAATCTATAGGGCATATAGCCGCTGCCAAAGCCAGCATCCACGATAATTATATCATTTTTTACTGTTGAATTTTGTTGGGCAAGATACTCGCGCCCGTCTTGAATCGCTACTTTTAGTCTGTCGTCGAATTGAATGCCAAAAAATTTGCGAGCAACTTCGACTACTGTGGGGTCAATATCTGTACATTCGATTATCGACTCAGCAAAATAGTGGTGAAAAAATCTGGGGAGGCTGCCGCCACCAAATCCGATTATATAGATTTTTTTTGGTTGATTTTTCCATACTAATGCTAGCATCATTGCTCGGCAATATGGAAAAAGAAAATTTAGTGGATTATTGAGGTCGAGGAGTGATTGAGCTACATTTGTGATTAAAGTTTCTCGGTCTGCTACAAGCAGTAATAGGACTGAGTTTATTTTTTTGACTGCTATGCAGTTGTCGCCGGAAATTTCTTGAAAGATGATGCCGTCTGGCTGTTGGTGAACCCAATTGATTTGTTTTTTAATAGCTGCTAAATTGCTAGTTTGTCTATCGCCTTTACAATCAGTCATACCATTTTAGATTTTAGATTTTAGATTTTAGATTGGGGAATCACTGATGATTATCATGGTTGGGAGCAGACCTACAGTTTCATTCTTTTTGGGAACTGGTATTAAATCTAAAATTTTAAATCTCAAGTCTCACATCTAATTACTTCACACCCAATAATAAAATGAGTCATACCATTTTAGATTTTAGATTTTAGATTTTAGATTGGGGAATCACTGATGACTATTATGGTTGGGAGCAGACCTACAGTTTCATTCTTTTTGGGAACTGGTATCAAATCTAAAATTTTAAATCTCAAGTCTCACATCTAATTACTTCAAGCCGAATAATAGGGCGATTCCGCCGATCGCACAAACTACCCCCAAAACAGCGCGAAGGCTGACTTTTTCGCCCGCCAGCACCGCTAAAGGCAGTATAAATAGGGGACTGGTAGAAATGAGTGCTTGAGCTATTCCTGCGGGTGCATATTTCAGCGAAATCTGTTGCAGGAAAATCCCGAGATAGGTTCCTAAAAAAGCTGCTATAATGATTGCATTTAATAGTTTGGGTGCTTTTAATTGTTTGAAACTGTCCAGGTTTGTTGGGTTCAAAAAGCATAGCATGACTGCTAGGCCACTGGTCAAACGCAAAGCCGCAGTCCACAGGGGATCGATATCTATTTGAGTGAAGGCGGCGCGGGATAAAACTGCTCCGGCGGCGTGGGCTGTTTGTCCTAATAAACTAATCCCTAATCCCTGCCAAAGATGTTTTGATTGTAAGGTTGTTTCGGCTGTTCGTTCTGCAATTACCCAAGCTACGCCGCAGATTGTTAAAAGAATGCCTGTACAAGCAATGGGCGATAATTTTTCTTGCAAAAATATTAAGCCAAATAAAGCTGTTAAAGGGGGAGATAGGGTTTCTAAAAGCAGCGTTCGCCTCGCGCCTAAATATTTTAATACGATAAAGAAAGCGGTGTCTCCGATGCCAATTCCTAGGCCGCCGCTGATGAGCAGCATTGCTAAAATATTAGGGTTGATTGCGGGTAAGGGTTTGCCTAAAATTAGTACAGTGGCAAGGAGCATGAAAAGGGCGATCGCACCTTTGAGCAAGTTTAGCACCACTGCGGGAATTTGCTGTCCCACTCGCTGCCAGATTGTGGAAGATAGAGCCCAGACAAATGCAGCGCCTAAAGCGGCGATTTCACCCATAAAATCTGTTGACGGTTAACCGTTGACTGTTGACTGTTGTTACCAATTCCCCATGCCATATAAATTAGGGTTCCAGACTTATCATCTGGAACCCTAGATTTATTTAGCTTTTTTAGCAGTGGGCGGGGAGAGAATCGAACTCTCATACCTTTCGGTGTCAGATTTTGAGTCTGATGCGTCTACCAATTTCGCCACCCGCCCTTTTGGGTTTCACCATCATAACACACCGATCGATTTCGTGCAAGCAAAGATTCATAATCTTTTGAACTTGCCCAGCGATCGATCTCTCTGGCGCGCAATACTGGTACAGGATGGGACAACTGAGCCGTCTGAGCTTGTTTGAGCATTTCTCCCAGTTGAGTGCTGCTGAGGTCGTCGTAGGCCCGGGCCTGCGCCAAAAACGCATCGACATTCAGTTTAGAAGCTAAAGTCGGCGAACCTCCGGCCAGTTTCATCAGCACCGATGCTACCACTTTTGGGTCTTGGGTGGCGAGCAAGGCGGCGCGATCGCACGTAAATTCCGCACACCGCAACCATTCCAACATTTGCGCCTGCAAACCCTGGGCGAGAACGGTTCCCACAGGCGAAATTTGGCCGGCGGCCAACACAATTAAATTAGCCAGAGTCAGGTAAACTCCGTGCTCGCACTTCAAATGCCCCAACTCGTGAGCGATTACTGCCTTAACTTCCTCATCTGTGAGCAAATCAATTAGAGAAGTGTGCATCACCACAAAAGGCTGTTTTCCCCGCATCGCAAAGGTGTAAGCATTCGGCATCGGATGCTGGCGGACATAAAGCTGCGGTGGTTCCAAATCAAGAGTTTTGCAGGCATCCAACAGCAATTGATGCAGGTGGGGCAATTGATTTTCGCCGACTTGGACGCTGGAAGCCAGATTTTCCAGCATGAAAAACTGTTCGCCCAGTTGTCCGAGCAACTGCCGCACCATCAAATCTAGGCCGGGCAGTTGTTTGAGCGTGTTGGTGGCTTCCAAGTCTAGCGGGTGGCGAAACTGGTCTGCTTTCAAACCGATGAGCGGTATGTTCGACATTTTAATCCTGGTCATTAGTCAATAATCACTGGTCGTCAGTCATTGGTCATTGGGAAGTGGGAATTATCAATTGGCAATTGAAAAAGGTTGAATTATTTTTCTCTATTCTTCCTTCTTTTTACCCGCTCGCGAAGTCGAAGGGCTTTTTTCCTTCTTCCTAATGACTAATGACTGCTGACTAATGACTAATTAACAGTTTAAACCCGATCGCACGGGATTGACAGGAGCCTCAGCAGTCGCCGGGTCTGTACCCTCTTTGACGCGCCGCAACTTAGCTCCCAATTTTTGCAGTTTCACCTCTAACTGCTCGTAGCCGCGGTCTAAGTGCTGCAAGCTGCTGATTGTTGTGACACCATCGGCTGCAAGTCCTGCTAGCACTAACGCCGCCGAAGCCCGCAAATCTGTGGCCACTACCGGCGCACCCGACAGCCGAGACACTCCGCGCACAATCGCTACATTGCCTTTAAGGCGAATGTCCGCGCCCATGCGGTTGAGCTCTGCTACGTGGCGCAAGCGATTCTCAAACACGGTTTCTTTGATCAAGCTGTCGCCTTCGCTCAGTGTCAGCAAAGCCATAAACTGAGCTTGCATATCTGTGGGGAAACCTGGATAAGGCAGAGTTTCGATGTCTGTGGCCGAGTGAGTTTGGCCGGGAACTATCCGCAAAATGTCGGGGGATTCTGCAATAATTTTCGCCCCAATTGTCTTCAATTTGGCAATGACTGCGGTCAGGTGGTCGGGAATTACCGGCGACAAACTGATTTCGGAGTGAGTGATGGCTCCTGCTACTAAAAATGTTCCGGCTTCAATGCGATCGGGAATAATTGGATAGTCTACCGCGTGCAGCTTGGGAACTCCCGAAATGACGATCGTATTTGTGCCGGCGCCTTGAATTTTTGCTCCCATGGCGCGGCAGAAATTCGCCAAATCTGCGACTTCCGGCTCTTGAGCCGCATTTTCAATAACGGTTTCTCCTTCAGCCAGAGTCGCCGCCATCATCAAAGTTTCAGTTGCGCCGACGCTGGGGTAGTCCAAATAAATTTTGGCTCCTTTCAGGCGGCGGTTCGGCCCTTTGACGTAAGCGTGAACCGTGCCGTGGTCGATGTGGACTTCGGCGCCGAGGGCTTGCAGACCGCGAACGTGGAGTTCAACGGGTCGGGCGCCGATGGCGCACCCACCGGGCAAGGGTACTTTGGCAAATCCCAAACGCGCTAGCAGTGGCCCGATGATGAAGAAGCTCGCCCGCAGTTGGCTGACTAATTCGTAGGGGGCTTGAGCGTCTATGAGGTTGCTGGCGTTGATGTCTAAAACGTCGCCGTTCTGTTGTAATTTGACTCCTACAGCCGAGAGAATTTGCCCCATGCGGGCGACATCGACTAGACCGGGAACGTTGCGCAGACGGCAATCCTCTGGGCATAGCAGGGCTCCTGCCATGACGACTAAGGCCGAGTTTTTGGCACCGCTGATTTTGACGTGTCCTTTAAGGGGTTCGCGACCCCAAATTTGTAATACTTGTTGTTCGTCGCTTTCAGGTGAAGCTGGCAGGTTAGACGTGTTCTGAGCTGGTGTAATGGGTTTGCCCTCCATAATGCGCTTCGTTACTTTATACATTATTAATTTTGGTTCGATTTTACCGGAAAGTTTTTATATGTCTAGGGGTAACATGAAGAATTTTCGGCATTATATTTGCTAGCATTTACTCGGGGCAAGGCTTTCAGGTTTAATCGCACAAATAATCTCGATCGAGTCTCATGGAGTTATTTGTATCAAAATTTACGTTCATTAGTAGCGGTCGCTCGGATCGCAGAGGTTGTACCTTTGTCAACAAGCTTTTGAAGTAAAAGCCGACTCGGTTGCTGACAAAGGTGTAAGATATCGGTTCGATCGACCATGCCGGAAAGTTTACACATTGTCGATCGCCCCATTGCCTGTGCTACCCTGTGACAACAACCTAGAGCCAAAGCTACTCCTAGCATATGGTTCACATTAAACGGATCGAACTGACTAACTTTAAATCTTTTGGCGGCACGACGGCCATTCCCGTGCTGCCCGGTTTTACTGTGGTTTCCGGGCCCAACGGTTCTGGTAAGTCCAACATCCTCGACGCTTTGCTGTTTTGTCTCGGACTTTCGAGTTCTAAGGGAATGCGGGCTGAACGTTTGCCGGATTTGGTGAACAGCGCCCAAAACAAACGCGGTACGATCGAAGCTAGCGTGACTGCTACCTTTGCGCTGGAAGATGTGGGGGAAGAATGGTTCGCCCGGGATGAAGATGATGAGGAAAATGCAGCAGATGAGTTATCTGTTGAAGCAGAGGAAGTCGAAGGAATAGAAATTGCCGAAACTCAAGACAACGGACAATCATCTGTTAATCGAGAATCGCCTCTATCTGTTGAAGAAGTTGAAGGGATAGAAATTACCGAAACTCAAGACAACAACGGCAAATCATCTCCTGTCAATCGAAAATCAAAAATCGAAAATCGAAAATCGGATGAGTTATCTGTTGAAGAAGTCGAAGAGATTGAAATCGCAGCAACTCAAGACAACAACGGACAACTACTCGCTACCAATCTAAAATCGAAAATCCAAAATCCAAAATCGGATGAGTGGAGTGTGACCCGCAAACTTCGGGTAACTCGCCAAGGTACTTACACTTCAACTTATTACATTAACGGTCAACCTTGCACGCTGACTCAACTTCACGAACAACTCAACCGCTTGCGAATTTATCCCGAAGGCTATAACGTCGTCCTGCAAGGAGACGTGACGAGCATTATTTCGATGAATTCTAAGGAACGCAGAGAAATAATTGACGAATTGGCTGGGGTGGCTCAGTTCGATCGCAAAATCTCTTTAGCTAGGCAGAAGTTGGATGAAGTTAAGGAGGTGGAAGAACGCAGCAGGATTGTAGAAAAAGAGCTGATTTCTCAGCGCGATAGACTTGCTTCAGATCGCACAAAAGCGGAAAAATATCAAAAGCTGCGGGCGGAATTTCAAGAAAAGTCGCAGTGGGAAATTGTGCTGAAATTCCGCCAGTTGCAAAAGCAAGAATGGAAGCTGCGAGAACAAATCGAAACGGGCGATCGCACTTCGGCATCTCTCACCGAACAACTGCAAGCAATTAGTACCCAAATTCAAGAAGCAACCGCCGAACTTGACGCGCTGAATGCCCGCGTTAAAGCTTTGGGAGAGTCGGAATTGTTGGCTTTGCAAGCGACGATTGCCACTCAAGAAGCGGAACGGCGGCAACTGCAAAACCGCAAACAGGATTTGGAAAAAACTGCTGGCCAAATGGCGGCTAATATAGCACAAACTGAGGAAGAAGTTCGGCAATTTAAGCAAAGTTTGGAGCAAATTGAGATTGAAATATCTTATGTTAAGTCTCAGCAGGGGAGTTTTCAGGAACAGCGGGACGCAGCCCAGAAAAGTTTAGATGAAAGTCGAGAAGTTGCAAGTGCGATCGCCTCGACGGCCGAAGCTTGGGTACAGCAGCAAACGGAACTGCACCGCCAAATCGAAACAATTCAACAAACTTTGGAACCGCAGCGTACAGAACAAGCTACCATTGGCGAAAGAGTCGATCGCCTGCAAAGTCAAATTCAAGAACAAAATCAATCGCTGCAAGTATTGGAACAGGAAATTGCAGCGAAAAAAGAGCAGCAGTCTCGCCTTGTGGAAACCAAAGGCGTGGCATCTTTGCAAGTAGAATCGCTGAATCAAATTTTAGTCGAAGCCGAACAAGAATT
>JAICRN010000029.1 GCA_025937335.1 Microcoleus sp. TY_ISSM_2_bin.22 | reverse complement strand
TGTAGATTCAGGGCGGGCGGGACGCCCACCCCACAAGACTTTAATTTTTTTTGACATACCATTTAAATGCCGCAACAGCTTAATTGGTAGTCGCACGAGAAAAATGATAATCTAATTAAAGGTTCTAAAAGTCAGGAATATTAGCATGGTATCCAAAAGCATACATACTTCTAGCGCCGTTGCAAAACCAATTAAAGATGATGATGATGATGATGATTCCTACGTTGACTATTTTTATGACGTTCCGGGGTCTCCGCCGGGAACTCTCGACTTACCACCCGATGCGCCGCCTCCCGAGATTGTATTAATTGACTATTGCGACACAGCAGCTAAGCGCACAAACTTGGAAAATCCTCAAGAAGCTGCTGCGTATTTAGATACAGAATCTGTTTCTTGGGTTGATGTGTTGGGATTGGGAAATCAAGAAACTTGGCTTCAAATGGGCGAAGTGTTTGATTTGCATCTTGTGGCTCAAGAGGATGTGGTTAATGTACCCCAGCGCCCTAAAGTTGTCAATTACGAAAATCATATTTTAATCATTGCCTGGATGGTGATGATTAAGCCGAATTCAGATAATTTTCACAAAGAACAAGTTAGTTTGCTTTTGGGTAAACATTACCTGCTAACTGTTCAGGAAGAACCGGACTATGATTGTTTCGATCCCGTGCGCGATCGCATTCGTAAAGGACAAGGAATTATTCGCAAACACGGAGCAGATTATCTGGCTTATACTCTGTTAGATTCCATTATAGATGGATTCTTCCCAGTATTAGAAATGTACGGAGAGCGCATAGAAGAACTAGAGGATGAAGTGGTGGTTAACCCTACCCGCAGAACCCTGGAAAAAATTTATAAAATTCGGCGAGAATTGCTGACGCTGCGCCGCGCCATTTGGCCGCAACGGGATGCAATTAATGTTTTGATTCGAGATACCAGTGATTTGATTAGTCCAGAGGTGCGAATTTACCTGCGCGACTGTTACGATCACACGGTGCAGGTGATGGATATGGTGGAAACCTATCGAGAGTTGTCTTCGGGTTTAATGGATGTTTATTTGTCATCGGTTGGCAATAAAATGAATGAAATTATGAAACTGCTGACAGTAATTTCTAGTATTTTTATTCCTCTAACTTTTGTGGCGGGAGTATACGGGATGAATTTCAATACAGAGAAATCGCCTTGGAATATGCCCGAACTGAATTGGTATTTTGGCTATCCGCTTTGTTGGGCGATCATGCTAGCGATCGCCTCGGCTTTAGTTTACTTCTTCTGGCGGCGCGGCTGGTTTGAAAACTTTTCTACTTTGAAAGATGAGTCTCTAAAGTAACCGAATTTAAAACTTGAGATTGGAGATTTGGGATAGGGGAGTGAATAATTCAAAATCCTGTTAGGGACAAAGGTTTCCTGCCCCTAGTTGAAGCCGTGTCATAGATCCAAAAATTTTAAGTTTCCAGATTCATCCGTGATATAAATTCCGGCTGCGCTGGAATGATATAGAGGACACGGCGCCGTGCCGTGTCCTGATTTCGGGTAATATTAATTCCAATGCTACCGGATTTGATATGAGTGGATTTAAGGAGATTTGCATTGAAATTTAATAGTTGGGCGGGCTTTCCAACCCCCCGCACAAGAGTTTGAATAAACACAAATGTCAAAATTAAGTGGGCGACAACTTAAAATCGTAAATCTAAAATCCCAAATTGATTGACGAACGATCGCGTACAATAAATCTGGGGAAAAAGTAGGCGCAGGCGGTTGCGGATTAGCGAAAGCTTGTCTGAGGAAAGTCCGGACTCCCGAAAAACCAAACTTGCTGGGTAACGCCCAGTGCGAGCGATCGTGAGGATAGTGCCACAGAAAGATACCGCCCCCCGATTTGAGATTTGAGATTGCATCAAAAATCGAGCATCGAAAATCGCAAAGTGTTAGGGGGTAAGGGTGCAAAGGTGCGGTAAGAGCGCACCAGCAGCATCGAGAGGTGCTGGCTCGGTAAACCCCAGTTGGGAGCAAGGTCGGAGGGACTATGGTTGGTTTTTTACCAGTTCCGTTTTTTGGTACCGCTTGAGGCGTCTGGTAACAGGCGTCCCAGATAGATAACTGCCCTCAAAAACTGCTTGCAGTTGAGAGAACAGAACCCGGCTTATGTCCGACTTTTTCCCCCCCTCAATTTAATTAAAATAGGACTTACGCAAGGAATAATTTTTTAAACTATCTGTAGTTGTAAGATGCGGTGTGCATGGCCCTACAAGTAGAGTCTGTGCGTCGGGGACAGTAAAATTACCGCTTGAGAATAAGGCAAACAAATCTTTTCGACCTGCCTGATTTTGGGTAAGGTTCGCCACAAGCACCCGGACAAATATTTAGTTGTAAAAACTTTTTCTTATTAATATGAATTCGATCCCAATTGCAAAAAAGAATGAAAATTTTGACAAGATCCTAACCCGAATACTCATGAGTTATTCGCAAGTCTAAAATCTAAAATCTAAAATCTAAAATCTAAAATTGTATGATTTATCCGGGTCGCCAAAAGCAACTTGAAACATTAATTCAAAAATTGGGACTGCCAAAGAATGCTGCGATAAAATGGCATCTCCTCGATTTAGCTTTGACTCATGCGAGCGCGTCAGCTAAGGCAAATTACGAGCAACTAGAGTTTGTCGGCGATGCAGTCGTGCGGCTGACGGCTTCGGAATTGTTGTTTGAGATTTATCCCGACTGTACAGTGGGGGAATTTGCTGCTATTCGATCGATCTTGGTGAGCGATCGCATTCTTGCTAAAATCGCTGAAAGTTACGGGTTCGATCGCTATTTAATTGTTTCCAGCAGCGCCGCCTCGGACAAAACAGGCGCTGAACCCCGACTGGCCGATGCTTTGGAAGCGGTACTGGCTGCGCTTTATTTGAGTACGCAGAGCTTAGAATTGATTCGCCCTTGGCTAGATTCTCACTTTCAACGCCTAGCGGCAGAAATCCGCAGCGATCCGGCCCGCCAAAACTACAAAGCTGCTCTCCAAGAATTGACTCAAGGGAAATACAAAACTTTGCCCAAATATAGCGTGCAAGAAACCGGGACAGTGCAGGGCGGGGAAGATCGTTTTACAGCAGAAGTTCTCATTCAGGGAAAGTTGGTAGCAGAGGGAAAAGGTCGATCGATCAAAGCGGCCGAACAAGCAGCGGCTCAGGCAGCTTTCAATAAATTAGTTGGTAATTAATAATTGCTCATGGCTCATTGGGAACTTGCATTTTTTATTGTTTTTTTTACACTAAAGAATTACCAAATGTGCTATAATTACTGTGCGATTTTTGAAATTATAATCAATGAAAATCGGAATAGCTGTATTGGGTGCAG
Source organism: Microcoleus sp. TY_ISSM_2_bin.22 (assembly GCA_025937335.1). Classification (GTDB taxonomy): domain Bacteria; phylum Cyanobacteriota; class Cyanobacteriia; order Cyanobacteriales; family Microcoleaceae; genus Microcoleus. Next base: position 14,645 of record JAICRN010000029.1, on the reverse strand, counting down.
GCCGCTGGGGAGTTAACCTAATTCGCAACTTTCTCGAACTTCCCAACAGCCAAGTTTTAGCGGTCGTAGACCCGAATCGAGATTCATTGGCGGCCGTCCAAAAACAGTTTAATCTCGATGCCTCGGTGATTCTAGCTACCGATTGGTCTCAAGTGCAAGCATTGCCGGGACTGGAAGCTGTGGCGATCGCCACTCCTGCTTCCACACACTACACCCTCGCAGCAGCAGCGCTGCAACAAGGCTACCACGTCTTAGCAGAAAAACCCCTCGCCCTCAACCTGACTGAAGCAATAGAACTCTGTCAATTAGCCGAAAAAAAGCAGCGGCAACTCTTCGTTGACCACACTTATCTGTTTCATCCAGCAGTCGATCGAGGCCAAACAATTATTCAACAGCATCAACTCGGAAAATTGCGCTACGGTTACGCCCAGCGCACGCATTTTGAACCCGTGCGCCATGACGTTGATGCCCTTTGGGACTTGGCCGTTCACGATATCGCTATTTTCAATACTTGGCTGGAACAAACTCCTATTCAAGTAAGCGCGATCGGCACTGTATTTCCGAAGGAATCAGGAAGAGGGAAGAAGGAATCAGGAATAAATAAAGAAGCAACAACAGAAATAGAAAATCAATTTACTCCTTCACTGCTGACGGTTAATCCAGCAGAAGGACTAGCAGATTTAGTTTGGGTAACGCTCACCTATCCCGACGGATTTCAAGCATTTATTCACCTGTGCTGGCTAAATCCAGACAAACAGCGGCGCTTAACAGTTGTTGGCAGTTTGGGAACCTTGATTTTTGACGAAATGTCGCCAGAAACTCCCCTGATTTTGCAGCGCGGCAATCACAATTGCGGAGGCGAAGAGCATAACTCTTTTGAAAGTGCGTTAGCGAAGCCCTCGAAGAGGATCGCACCGCAGAAAACTACTAGCCTCAAAGGTCGCGAAGTCTTGAGTTTAGAAGAAGTAGAACCGCTGCGGCGAGTGTGCGATCGCTTCCTCAACTGCGTGCAAACAAATACGCCCTGCCCTACCTCTTCCGGCTCCGCCTCCGTCGAATTAATCGGCATTCTCAGCGCTTTGAGCAAATCCCTCGAACTCGGCGGACAGCCCCTAATACCATTTTAGATTTTAGATTGGGAACATCACTCCTCAACTTTTATAATTTCCCTTTTCCTTTACTAAGTCCTGACTCTGAAAATAAAAACTTGACTGCTGATTGACAGGCAAAGAAATCATCACCGTAGTACCTTGATTAACACCCGCGCTGTGCAGGGTAATGCTTCCGATCATAGATTCCATTATCCTGCGGGAGATAGCCAAGCCCAAACCGTTACCGCCAAACCTGCGAGTTGTAGAACCATCAGCCATCACAAAAGGTTGAAACAATTTCTGCTGCTGCTCGGGATCGATACCAATTCCCGTATCTTTAATTGTCACCACCACCCAATCGTTTTGACCGCCCTGGCCGTTCGTACTTTCCGCACTGCCGTTAAAGCTAGCAGAATTATTCCTCGATTCTATCCGCACAGATATCTTAATACTGCCCGACTCTGTAAACTTAACGGCATTGCTCAAAACGTTTAAAAACACCTGTTTGAGCTTCTCCGGATCGGCATGAACAATAATCGGATCGTGAGGTTCGGGCAAACTTAACTTCAAACCTTTTTCTTGAATTTGAGCTACCTGCAAATCAATCGCGTCTTCCAGTACCTGGGTAATATCAACTACTTCCAATATCATGGAGAACGTGCCGGCTTCTATCTTAGCAATGTCCAAAATATCATTAATAATATTCAGCAATTGCATTGACGAGTCGTGGGCACGCTGCAAGAACTCCATCTCTTCATCTCGGTCATCGCAGTAGCCGTCCCGAACAATTTGAATAAAACCAATAATCCCGTTGAGCGGCGTTCTCAATTCGTGAGAAATATTGCCCAAAAATTCATTTTTTAACTGATTGGCCACTTGCGCTTCCTTGGTTGCGACTTCCAATTCTTCAGCCCAGGATCTGAGGCGCTGCACCATGCTATTGAGTGCTTCTGATAGTTGATTGAATTCCCGAATTTGGAAATTTTGGGGCACTGCCTGCGGCGCTTCTGTATCTACTTTCAGCGCGTAATCTCTCAGTTTTTCCAAAGGACGCGCCAAGTCGCGAGAAAGATATAAAGTTGCGATGATACTAGCAGCAACCAAACCTACAATTAAATTAAATAAAACTTGCTGAATTTCTTCCAAACCTGACAGAGCGTAATCTAAACGAGAGACAGCTAAAATAATCCACTTGCTGTTCTCCTGTTTAGTTGAAGGACTCGGGATAGCAGCGTATCCTGCTAGCAACTCTACACCATTTCTTTCAAAGGAAAATAGGTGGAGAAAAGCTTGTCCGCCGGCGATCGCCCTTCTGACAATACTTTTTAGTCGAGCGGCATCTGCCTCTTGGTCAATATTGCGGCCCACGCGATTGATATTCGGGTGCGCCAAAATCGTCCCATCTTGGTCGATCGCCACCGTATAGCCGGCTAGAGATCCCTTGGGAGCGCTGGTTTGCACTGGCAGGGCTGACTGCAAACTCAAAGCATAACTCAACTGCCTGCTGTTGCCCCGACGAATGTAAACTGGAGCGCTCAACACCAAACTCACTTGGCTGTCGCGGCCTTCTTTACCCGCCTCGGGAAAATCTTCAGCACCCAAAGCCAGCTTTTTGTCGTTTGCTTTCCCCTCTGGCTGCACAGGCCACGACAGACTGATGTAAACGCTCTTGTCGTCCAGCAGCGTTTGCTGTTGCTGCACTTGCGGCCAAAATTTGGCAGGCAGTGACTGAATGGGCTGCTGCCCGCAAGTGCTTGCTATCACTTGATTTGTTTTTAAATTAGTCAATTGCAAGCAATCAACCTGCGCTGGCAACCGCTGCCCTAATTGCGCGATAAACTTTTGATAATCCTTCGGCTCTACAGACTGCAACATCGAGTTTTCCGAAGCGCCGATCAGATTCGACTTCAGCGATTTCGCCCACTGTTCAATAGTTTCTGCTTTTCTGACGGCACTTTCTGTCAAGTTTTGACGAGCAGTTTCCAGAAGCGTCGAGCGTGCCTTGCGATAGGTAACATACTCCCCCACCAGTAGAACAGGTACGCTGAGCAACAAAATCCGCGACAGTAAAATACGGCGAAAGGAGGATTGACCTAACTTAACCATAGGACGTATCTAAATTAAGGTGCAACACCCAACAGCGACCATAGTGCGATAAACCAGACCGACTAGCGAATCTGTCCCGGCTGCTCTGCTGAGAGGACAACACAGCTTCAGAACAACAGTTAAACACAATTATAGAAGCCACTGTAATAATCTCGATTCTAAGTGTCTTGAATTAAAGAGGGTTAGCAATTTGTTGGGCAAATGTCTGTGATTTTGGTCACATTTTTATCTCAACTGTCGGCTCAACTTGCACCCGATCGCCCTGGGGCAACATCTGTCAGGCTGCAAAAAAGCCTCGGGTTTACAGACGGCAGTTGGTTGAAGGTAAAATCGCAGGGATGCACGCTTCGGGCCGAAGGTAAGAGGCAAAAAGTTCTGTATCCGGCTAGTGTCAGGAGATCGTCCTTGCTCGATCGGACTTTTTCTTTCCAAATGCCTTCGAGAGATGGGCCCGAGATGGGCGATTCGAGATTTTGCACCCTGTGAAAGATTTCTTTTGACCTCCGATTGATTCGGTGACAATAATTCACCTGTCAAACAAAAAGAATCAGACGATCGACTCTCACCACCGTAATATGGCGAACATTGGCCCAAACAGTGTACCCATGCTACGTAAATTTGCGGTCTCGGCAATAATCTCCAGAGCTTAATCGATGAAAAAAAACTCTAGCAATTATAGATATTATTACACAAACAACCGTCCCAGATATCATCACCCTTATTTGATATCTCCCCTTTTAGAAATGCTAGCGACAATTCAGGAGGCAAACCAGAGAAAACTCCGAGTTTTGAACCTCGGCTGCGGCAATGGCAGCCGAGGTCACTTCATCGCAGAGCACGGCGGCGAAGTTGTCGGCGCTGACACTTCTGCACCCGGAATTGCCATTTTCCGTCAAAAATTCCCCGCGTGTCAGTCGATCCAAGGCGATATTTACTTACTTCCGGATACCGATATGCTACACTCATTTGATATTGTCCCAGTCAGTGAAGTAATCGAACATTTACTTTTTCCTAAATAACTGGTAAAAGCTGCCCCGAAAGCACTCCTGTCTGGAGATAAACTAATTATTTTACCGGATCGCAGCTTGTGAAAAAAACTGGCGTTAGCTGTTGGCAACCCTCTATTTTGTATCATTTTTAAAATTAATATTTGTGTGTTTTTAATGTTTGAATTATATTAATACCTGAAGGATACACCAACATAAAATTTAAATTTAGCGATCGGTGTTTCTATCTTGCAAAATCAATGTTATCCTCTAGTAAGTTCTTTAAGGAACTGAAAAAACATGAGGGCTGGTTGTCTATTCAGCAAACTAAGTTTGTTGAATAGATAACCAGCCCTCATAAAAAATAAAAAATAAGTTTCACGGAAAAAAAGTAAAATGACTGTTGGCGTTTGGATACTAGGCGATCAACTTTGGCAGAAGCAAGCTGCTCTTAACCTCAGCCTTGACGATCGATCTTCCCTACCGGTAATTTTAATTGAATCTTGGCAGCACGTTCAACAGCGGCCCTACCACCGACAAAAATTAGTATTAATTTGGTCGGCAATGCGGCACTTTGCAGAAGAATTGCGGCGCGGCGGCTGTCAAGTCACTTACACAACATCGGGCGATTTTGAAACACCTCTCCAAGCTTGGGTTCAAGCTCAGAATATTACCGAATTACGGGTGATGGTGCCGAACGATCGACCTTTTTTACAGATCCTTCAAAACTTGCAACTTCCCTGCAAAATAACGCTGATTCCCAACAATCAATTCCTCTGGACAGAAACAGAGTTCCAAGATTGGGCTTCAAGTCGCAAACGTTTGTTAATGGAAGACTTCTATCGAGCCAGCCGCCAGCGTTTCCAAGTTTTAATGGATGGCAGTAAACCTGTCGGAGGCAAGTGGAATTTTGACAAAGAAAATCGCCAGCCACCAAAAGGCAAACTGAATACACCAAAAGCTCTTTGGTTTGAACCGGATACCGTAACTCAAGAAGTTATCGCACAAGTTAAATCTCTATCTTTCCCAACTTACGGAAATATTGAACCTTTTCGCTGGGGGGTTACGCGAGAGCAAGCACTGCAAGTATTAGATAACTTCATAGAACAGCGTCTACCCGCTTTCGGCCCTTATCAAGACGCAATGGTCGCGGGGGAGGAAACAATGTGGCATTCCCTAATTTCTCCCTATCTCAATATTGGCTTGCTGCATCCTTTAGAAGTTATTCAAGCTGCCGAAACGGCCTACCTAGAAAAAAACTTAAATTTAAACGGCGTCGAAGGTTTTATCCGCCAAATTCTCGGCTGGCGAGAATACATTCGCGGTGTGTATTTTTACGTGGATGCTGATTATTTTCAGAAGAATTGGTTCAACCACACTCAGCCGCTGCCGGAGTTTTTTTGGGACGCTAGCAAAACAGATATGAACTGTTTGCGCCAAGTTTTAACTCAAGTCGAAGGCAGCGGTTACGCGCACCACATCCAGCGATTGATGATTTTGAGCAATTTTGGTCTAATTGCCGGAATCTCGCCCCAGGAGCTAGAAAAGTGGTTCCACAGCGCGTTTGTTGATGCCTACGACTGGGTAATGCAGACTAATGTGCTGGGCATGGGTTTGTTTGCTGACGGCGGTGTGTTGGCGTCGAAACCCTACGCTGCTTCTGCCAATTACATCAATAAAATGAGCGATTATTGTCAGGGGTGCAAGTTCGATCGCACAGTGCGATCGGGCGAAAATGCCTGTCCGTTCAATTTCTTCTACTGGGATTTCCTCGCGCGCCACCGGGACAAACTTGGATCGATCGGTCGCATGAACTTTATCTTAGCCAACCTCGACAAAATGCCGCCCCAAGAACTCGAAACCATCCGCCAAAAAGCCGCAGAGTGGCACTTAGGAAGTCATTAGTCAGCAGTCAGCAGTCAGCAGTCATTTGTTATTTGTTATTTGCTACCCATGCCCCATGCCCCATGCCCCTGCCCCTGCCCATGCCCTTTGCAATTCTTATTTTTTCCCTGACTTTTACCTAAACATTCCACAGCGTTTCCACAGGCAAGTCTGAGGTTTTCCACAGATTTGAGGAAGTTTTCCACAGAAATTAACGGTACGGTCGGATCTTGCTGCAGAATTGGGGATTTCGTTAACCTGCTGCCAAATCCTTCATAAAAACTCCAAAATATAAAGTTATGTAACAAATAATGAGTTGAAAAGCCCATTATTTCGTAAATCTTTTTTTTACATAAAGGACTTTGTAATATTTCGCAACATTGACAAACCCACCCCTAGATAGCGCACAATGATGCGACCGACATAAAAAAAGCGCTCTGATTTCGGCTGTGCCTGCACCTGTATCCGGCCGAAAGGGGGGTTCTGTTTTCAATTTATTAGCGAGACTAAAAAAAATGATGAACCCAACAGTCAGTATTTTTGCCGAAATTCCCGAAACGCTGCACGATTCTCTCAAAACTTACCTGGAAACCCATCCCGAATGGGATCTAGACCGAGTATTTTGCGCGGCCCTGTCGCTGTTTTTGTTGCAGAATGCCGACAGCGGTACGCCGGAAGCGTCGCGCAGCTACCGCCAAGCTGCTAGAGTTTATCTCGAAACCCTGTTTCAATCTCCTCAAGACCTGCACAGCAATAATGTAACTCCGTCGTCTTAAAGCAGACGGTGAGGGACGCGGGGAGACGGAGAGAGGTGAGTCTGCAACCTTCGAGAAGAATAGTTGAAAAATGCGGGAGGGCCTACCAATTCCCGACTCCCCATTCCCAATTCCCGATTCCGAATTCGGTAATCTGAAAGCGGTTTTGCAGTACGTCCAGCAAAGAACGCAAGCCGTGCAAAGCCATGTAACATAAAGATTGCGATATTTTTCTATGTAATATGGAACTTTTAGATACCTTAGTTGTGGGTGCAGGTATTAGCGGTTTGAGTTTGGCGCACGCACTTGAGGCGGAAGCAACGAGTGCACCGCCGCTGAAGATTTTAGTCGCTGAGAGTCAGGGACGTGTGGGCGGGAACATCACAACTGTGATAGCGGGGGGGTTTCTCTGGGAGGAGGGCCCGAACAGTTTTTCGCCGACGCCAGAATTGATGAAGTTGGCGGTGGATGTGGGATTGAAGCAGGAGTTGATTTTGGCCGATCGCAAATTGCCTCGTTTTGTGTATTGGCAGGGGAAGCTGCAACCGGTGCCGATGACTCCACCGGCGATGATTCAGTCTCAGTTGCTGAGTTTTCCGGGGAAACTGCGGGCGCTGTTCGGGGCTTTGGGGTTTGTCGCGCCGGCAATGGGCGATTCCCTACGGGATAGCTACGCTTCACGACTTTCGCAGCAGGGTGAGGAGGAAACTGTTTCTCAATTTTTCCGCCGTCATCTGGGGACGGAAGTGATGCAGCGGTTGGTCGAACCTTTTGTTTCTGGGGTTTATGCCGGAGATCCGCAACAACTTAGCGCGGCTGCGGCTTTTGGGCGGGTAACGAAGATGGCCGATCTCGGTGGCGGGCTGGTGGCGGGGGCGCTGCTTTCTGCTAGGAAAAGACCGAAGAAAATGCCCGCAGACCCGAATGTTCCTAAAACTAAGCCGGGGGAGTTGGGTTCGTTTAAACAGGGGTTGAAGGCTTTGCCAGAGGCGATCGCCGCTCAATTGGGCGATCGAGTGAAACTCAACTGGCAATTGACTCGCCTCCAGCGCACAGAACGCGAAACTTATATTGCTGAATTTTCCACGTCCGACGGCCCCCAACAAGTTGAGGCGCGCACTGTGGTTTTGACAACGCCGGCTTACGTTACAGCCGATTTGTTGCAACCTCTGGAACCGCAAGTTAGCAGCGCTTTACAAGCTTTTACTTATCCTACGGTTGCATCCGTTGTCTTAGCATACCCGCAGTCGGATGTCAAGGGTAAATTAGTGGGTTTTGGAAATTTAATTCCGAGGGGGCAGGGAATTCGCACTCTGGGGACGATTTGGACATCGAGTTTATTTCCCGATCGCGCGCCTGCGGGCTGGCAAACTCTCACCAGTTACATCGGTGGGGCAACAGACTCGGAAATTGGCAATCTCGACTCAGAACAAATCGTTCGGGAGGTGCACCGAGATTTGTCTCGGATTTTGCTGAAACCAGATGTGCCACAGCCAAAAGTTTTAACGGTGAAGCTGTGGAAGCGGGCGATTCCTCAGTACAATCTGGGGCATTTCGATCGCCTGCAACAAATCGAGAACGGCTTAAAATCTTTGCCCGGGGTGTATTTGTGCAGCAACTACGTTGGCGGTATAGCTTTGGGAGACTGCGTGCGCAGGGGTTTTGAGAGTGCGCTAGAAGTGCGCGAGTATTTGCAGAACCAGTCATCAGATACTCGATCGATCTGAATTATTGCGCGGGGAGGGCGGGTTGACAAATATCGACTATGTGAATCAGAGATATTGGTGAACCCGCGCCTACAGCCTTCTGCCTTCATATCCGCTGCCGAATACCGAATGTTACTAGGTTGTGGGTTCAAACTTGTAACCCACCCCTCGGACGGTTTGAATCATCGAAATTTGATTGGCATCTGGTTCAATTTTGCGGCGAATTTGACCGATATGGACATCCACCACGCGATCGGCTCCTACATACTCATAGTCCCACACTTCATGGAGCAATTCCGATCGCCTCCACACGCGACCGGGTTTGCTGGCCAAACAGTACAGCAGGTCGAATTCTAAAGCAGTCAAAGCAACTATCTGACTGCCGAGAATCACCTCGCGGCGAACCGGATCTATTAGTAGCTGTCCAAACGTAAGACTTTGTTGTTCGGCGGGAGTAACAATACGCTTGCGCTTTAAAATTGCTGCAACGCGAGCTCCAATCTCTACAAGACTAAAAGGTTTAGTAATGTAGTCGTCAGCACCTTCGGCAAACCCTTTCATTTTGTCAGCTTCATCGGTTCGGCTGGTCAGCATCAACACAAACACGCCCGTGCGTCTTTGCATTTCTTGACACAGTTTGTAGCCAGTAGTATCGGGTAAATTTACATCTAGAACTACTAAGTCAGGATTGAGTTGCTCAAATAATTCCAGACCAGTCTGACCGTCCTCGCCAGACTCAACTTGATAACCTTGCTGGCTCAAAAAACGCTGAATTAAATTTCGGATTGCCGGGTCGTCATCAACCACAAGGATTTTTACAGGGGCCATGACCACAACTTTGCTTGAAGAATTAGGCAAGAATATTCAGCCATAATAATAGAAAACTGGATACAAATCTCGAAAAAATTGAGCTTTTAATAGTTATAGCCATATTTATAACCTACGCAAGATTTCAGGCAATAAATCTCCAGGAACTTTGGATAAGGCTAAATTTTGGCCGGGCAGCCCACATTCACTATAGAAAGCTCTAATCGTTTTGACAATATAGCTCAATGCTGTTTGCCGGGAATCAGCAGCTTGGGAGTTTGCCGGGGCTTGCAGGTTGAGTTTATCCCCATATGTTAACCCTTTGTCCTTGAGATGTTGTCCCCATTCGACGCACACTTGCAACTGGTGGTGCAGTGCTGCTTCTAGATGGCTTGTCTGTGCAGCTTTGTTGGCGGAGAAATCTGCGTCTGTGGCTAGTTGATAGTGCGCTAACCCGAGATTGTTGCGGGCGGCCAAGGTGTCAAAGGTGAGTTGGGTTCGATCGATCTCTCCGGCGATATCCAGGGCGGCTTCGTAGGCGGTAATCGCCTGCTGCAATGATTCCGTCCGCGCCTGTTTTTGCTGGAACTGGTTAGCCAAATGCCAATAAGCGGTACCGAGATTGTTGTAGGTAGCGGCGGCGGCGGCGGGTACTAATTCTCGGGTGCGGTATTTCAATGCTTCGCGGTAAGCCTCAATCGCCGTGACTAGCAGGGGTTCTGAGGGTTCGTGCTGGGCGAGGTTCCAGCAGGCGGTACCGAGGTTGTTTTGCACTCCGGCATAGTTGAGGGGTTCTCGTTCGGGACTGTAGCAGGAGAGGGCTTGGGCGTAAGCTGCGATCGCGCTTTTGAGATATGCGATCGGCTCACCATCTTGGGCTAAATTCCAGTATGCTGTCGCCAAATTATTCTGAGCTGCAGCGTACTGCTGGGGTTCCACGGCGGGGTCTAGATCCAGCAGCGCTTGTTGGTAAGCTGCAACTGCTTGCTGCAAGTTCTCCGTTTTGTCTCGATAGCGGGCTAAATCCGCCGAGGCGATTCCCAAATTTTTGTTTAATCTAACGCGGGTTTGGGGTGCGGTCTCGGCATCTGTTCGGTTCAAACCTTCAAGGTAGAGGGCGATGCTGCGTTCGAGGCAGGATACCGGATCTGAGGCGTTATGCTGCGTGCGATCGCGCGACAGCATCCAGTAGAGAGTACCGAGATCGTTGAGCAAATCGTCCACGGGCGGTAGGTTGTTGGACTCTTGGGCGTACTGAGTTAAATTTTGTGTCAATTCCGAAATCAGCCGGGCGCATTCGTCGGTTGGTGGTTGATTTTGCTGCGAGTTGGCGTCAAGTTCGAGGTACGCGATCGCTTGTTCGATCGCGCGAATGGCGATTGTCAGGTTCTGCAGGGAAGGGTCTCCGCCCAGAATGCGATCGCGGTAGTAATTTCCCAAACTGTGATAAGCCAAAGCCAATGCTTCGGAACAACACTGATGTTCTTGCAGCAGTTCGATGTATTGCAGGGTTTGCAGCGGCAGAAAGTTGTCCTCGGATGCGCCATTATTTTCTGCTTCCAATTCCTCGGAGGATGCCGCTGCTAGCACCAAATTTGCCAGTTCGACGGATGGGGAATCGGGAATTGGAGATGGGGCATCGGCAATTGGAGATGGGGCATCGGCAATTGGAGATGGGGCATCGGCAATTGGGGATTGTTCAGACAAAGAAGATATTAAAAGTTTGTCGCCGGAGTCTCCCTTGTCCCGCAAGTTTCGCAAGTTTCCGGAGTTCTCCAAGTCCTCAAAGTGCCCGAAGTCTCCCTTAGCTGGAGTTGGTTCGCCTTCAAACTCAAATACTCCGGTTCGCCAGTGCCAAAATTCCGGGGCCGAGTGCTCGATCGAACTCAGCCAGGGCCGCGACACCCACAGCAACACAGTAGACTCGCACATTTGCAGGTGTGTTTCAATGTCCCTCAAATAGCTCAGGAACGACCACTGCACGGCTGCTGAATGCCTGGTCAGGTGTTCTGCCCCGAGAATTTGAAATCCCGGCAAAGGGCTGTAGCTGCCCCTGTTTTGGGGCGGTGGATGTTGGGTCAGCCACGCGGCGATCGAACCCCAAGGATTTGGATCGCTTAAGTCTAGTTCCAAACTGACAAATCGGGGGTAGTCGATCGGGTAGCCTGCGTTCTCTGAGGCTAATTCTGTCTGCAAGCGGGCTGCCAGACAGTCCCGCAACCACAAGTCGTCGCAGGCGGCAATAAAAATTTGACGGCGTAAATTGAGGTCGATCGCCTGTTTCAAGCGTTGGTAGATCAGCTTGTTCGAGCTAGAAACTTTTTGGGAAGGAATAGACATCACGGTCAGCCGATTTTAGATTTTAGATTTTAGATTTTAGATTTTAGATTTTGGATTGTAGAGTTCAAATCTCGATCGCTCATAACTCGCAACTCGGCCCGAACGGCCGTCAATCGCACCGGTGATGACCTGCATGATTGTAGATTTTCAATTAGCAAATTTATGTTTGTGACAATCCGTCTGATTAATTGCAACCCAAGTCCCTCAACCCGACGGCAGAGAGGAAAAAACCAAATTTCTGCTTGTCTTATTTAGCTTTCCAGCTCGCTCGGCACGCTTCAGGATTGTCGGAACTACCTGCTTTGTATTGAAACACAAAAACCATGTTTCCATTGGTTGGAAAACATGGTTTGCTCAAGGATTATTTAAAATTGCGATTTGAAGCAGCTTTGAGTGTCAGCCCAGTTTTTACACAGAAGCGGCCACAAACACCAAACCGGCGACCAACATGGCTGCTGCAATACCCATGATGATGTAGTTCCGCTGCTGCTGCTTGTTGGGAGGCTGGGCCCCGTACATCTTCGGCTCTTTGGCAAAGTTGTTGAGGCGTCCGTCTTCTTCGGTAGTATAAGGCATGGGCAGCAATCCTCTATATTTTGATTTCCATCACTTTACCAAAAAACGCTATAACAGCGGCGTTAAAAATTGAGGAATTTATTTTGAGGTGACAGTGCCTGTTTGGGGAGAAGAAGCGATCGCGTAATCTTTGACCGGCATTCTTCCTGCTAAGTACGCGATCCGCCCCGCTTCTGCTGCCATTCCCATTGCTTTTGCCATTGCCGGGGAATTTTGGGCATTGGCGATCGCCGAATTAATCAATAGTGCATCGGCTCCCATTTCCATTGCTCGCGCAGCTTCGCTGGGCGTTCCGATCCCCGCATCGACTACCACAGGAACATTCACCGTGTCAATAATTATTTGAATGTTGGCGGCATTGTTGATCCCTTGTCCCGAACCGATGGGCGAACCTAAAGGCATGACTGTCGCACAACCGACTTCTTCGAGGCGTTTTGCCAGCAGGGGATCGGCATTGATGTAGGGCAAAACGGCAAAACCTTCTTTAACTAATTGTTCTGCTGCTTCCAAAGTGCCGATCGGATCTGGCAGCAAATATTTAGCATCGGGAATCACTTCTAATTTGACAAAATTATTGTCTTCTTGCCCTAAAAGTTTGGCCATTTCCCTGCCCAAACGAGCTACTCTAATAGCCTCATCCGCAGTTTGACAACCGGCAGTATTTGGCAGCATCCAAATTTTAGTCCAATCGAGAGCCTCTGCCAATCCTTCATGGCCGGGAGCATTTGTTTGCACTCGCCGCACAGCTACAGTAACAATTTCGCACCTGCTAGCGTTGACACTTTGCTGCATTTCTGCAATGCTGCGATATTTTCCCGTCCCAGTCATCAAGCGAGAATGAAAAGTTTTGCCTGCAATCACCAGAGGTTTGTCTAAAGATGGCATTTCTGTATCTACTGGATAGCCAAAAATGCTGTACTCAAGTGCCTCTTCCCAGTTTTTTCTGCCTCCCAGCATTGCTTCAAGCTGCCAACCTTCTTTATTTGTCAGCTCATCGCGGGTAACTGCATAAAGAATTTGCCCAACAGTTATCAATTTGGCATCTCGCGGCATATTATTTTTTAATCCTCTTTGTATAATTTCTTCAAACTCATTAAAAACGTCTTCCATTTTCCCATTCCTCCCTAGTAATTTCTTGAGATTCTTCGCTATTGAATACTAATATAATGCTCTGAATCCGTTGTGTTTCGTCCCAATAAAAAGCTTTTCTGATGCCGTCGTTTACCTTCCAAAACTCGTAACTCTTTCGGTTTACGTGAAAAATAACTGTTACTGCACCTTGTTTTTTTGCTCTACTGATGCCTTCTTGCACTCGGTCTCTAATGTTTTGAGTCTGTTCTGTCAACTCCTTAAATTCGCAAATCTCACCGTCTATCTCAGCATCTGGCGTTCTCACACCCTCTGCTGCTTGCTCGCTCAACATTCTAACTCTCTTTCCTATTTTAGCCAAAACTTCAGCCAGAAAGATTTCCGAATTATTAAGATTGTGTTCTTGGTGAATTAGCACAAATCCGCCAGCTATCTCATCAAAATAATATCGCTGATATTCTGGTTCTGCATTTTCGTAGATGGCTCTGCTTGTTTCGATATATTCAGAATTCACCTTTATTATACTCTCAATAGACTCCTATCGGGTAGAGTTAAATGTATGAAAGCAACTGTTGAGCAACTGGCTAAAATTGGAATATTTACCAGCTTAAACCAAACTGAATTAGAGCGACTGCAAGAACATACAGCAATTCGGAGTTACCGACAGGGAGAAGTTGTGATGTATGAGGGCGATCGCATCCCCGAAAAATTATACACTCTTTTGAGCGGTTCTCTGCGGGTTGCAAAAACAGCGGCGGCGGGCAAAGAAACAATTCTCCGCACTTTATTTCAGGGAGATATTTTTGCTGCACCTGCTTTGCTAGGCAACGGCATTGCCCCCGCAACAGTGACAGCAGAAACTGATGTGGAAGTTCTTACCACAGAACGGGAAGTTTTGCTAGCAGCAATTCGGGAAAATCCCGAGATTGCTTTGCGAATATTGGCGGTTTTTAATCAGCGGTTGCAGCAACTGCACGAGACTGTGCACGGTTTGGTGTCGGAAAGGGCGATCGTGCGGCTGGCCCGATTTATTCATTACTTTGGCGTCGAGCAAGGTGCGAAGATGGCGGATAATAGTGTATGTTTAGAAAAACGTTTTCCCTATTATCAAATTGCTCGCAGCATTGGAATTACCTACGAAGAATGCGTGCGCTTGTTTAAGAAAATGAAGCCGCTTGTCTCCTACAGTCGAGGCGGTAAAATTATTGTATTGGATTGGGAAAAATTGGAGGCTCTCGCCTCGGGAGATGAAATAGACTAAATGTTAAAATTCCAATTCTTGTAGTGCGGGTTTCACCAACAATA
>JAICRN010000691.1 GCA_025937335.1 Microcoleus sp. TY_ISSM_2_bin.22 | reverse complement strand
TATTTAGCCTCGACATGGGCAGTTTAATTGCTGGGGCAAAATTCCGGGGCGAATTTGAAGAACGGTTGCGATCGGTATTGCGGGAAGTCATAGATTCCGACGGGCAAATTGTCCTATTTATTGACGAATTGCACACGGTTGTCGGGACTGGCGGCGGCGGCAGTTCCGGTTCGGGAATGGATGCGGGAAATTTGTTAAAACCGATGTTGGCGAGAGGCGAATTGCGCTGCATCGGCGCTACAACTCTCGACGAATTCCGCAAGAATATTGAAAAAGATCCAGCCCTGGAACGCCGCTTTCAACAAGTATTTGTCGGCGAGCCCAGCGTTGAAGATACTGTTTCGATTTTGCGCGGATTGAAAGACCGTTACGAACGCCACCACGGGGTAAAAATTACTGATTCGGCCCTGGTAGCTGCTGCAACTCTGTCTTTTCGCTATATTTCCGATCGCTTTTTGCCGGACAAGGCGATCGACCTGGTAGATGAAGCGGCCGCCCACTTGAAAATGGAGATTACCTCTAAACCTGTGGAATTGGAAGGAATCGACCGCCGGGTGATGCAGTTGGAAATGGAAAAATTGTCGATCGAAGGCGAAGGAAAAGGTGCTCTAGCCCCCGGGCTCGGCTTCCGCGTGGAACGCATCACATCTGAGATTGACATTTTAAAAGCTAAGCAGGAAAAATTGTCCTCTCAGTGGTTGGGCGAAAAGCAGTTGTTGGATGCAATCAATAAATTGAAAGCAGAAGAAGACCAACTGCGAGTCCAAATTGAACAAGCAGAAAGGGCTTACGATTTGAATAAAGCCGCACAGTTAAAGTACGGCAAGTTGGAAACTGCGGTGCGCGATCGCGAAGCGAAAGAAGCGGAACTTTTGAAACAGCAAGCTCAAGGTTCTTCCCTGCTGCGGGAAAAAGTTACTGAGGGGGATATTGCGGAAATTGTCGCCAAATGGACGGGCATTCCGGTTAACCGGTTGTTAGAGTCCGAACGCCAAAAATTGCTGCAATTGGAAAAACACTTGCACCAAAAAGTCATCGGTCAAGAGGAAGCTGTAACAGCCGTGGCAGCGGCAATTCGGCGCGCTAGGGCGGGCATGAAAGATCCGGGGAGGCCGATCGGCTCTTTCTTGTTTATGGGCCCCACAGGCGTCGGAAAAACTGAGTTAGCGCGGGCGTTAGCGGAGTTTTTGTTTGACAGCGATGATGCGATCGTCCGCATCGATATGTCGGAATACATGGAGAAGCACAGCGTTTCCCGGTTGGTAGGAGCTCCTCCCGGATATGTCGGTTACGATGAAGGGGGACAACTTTCCGAAGCAGTGCGGAGACATCCTTATTCGGTAGTGCTGTTTGACGAAGTGGAAAAAGCGCACGCCGACGTATTTAACATTTTGCTGCAAGTGTTGGATGACGGCAGAATTACCGATTCTCAAGGTCGAGTGGTTGACTTTAGAAATACCGTAATTGTGATGACTAGCAATATCGGCAGCGACCACATTTTAGACGTGTTTACTAAGAAGGAAAAAACCGTCAAAAAACCTGCGAGTCGGAAGCAGGAAACGAAAGATTTGTCAAGTCAAAAGACAGATTATAAAGTGGCTGCCGACGGTACTGTTGAGGTGTCGGCCGAGCGAGTCGATGTTGATACTGTAACTAAGAGTGAAAACAAGACTGAAAACAAGAGTGAAAATGAAAATTTATTGACTCAAGAACGGGAGACAGACCAAGAGTACGAACAGATGTTAAAACGAGTGATGGCAGCGCTGCGATCGCACTTTCGGCCAGAGTTTCTCAATCGGGTTGACGAGACAATTTTGTTCCACACTTTGAGCAAGATCGAACTGCGGCAAATAGTCAGCATTCAAGTGAAGCGGATCGAGCGTTTGTTGGCAGAGCAAAAAATTACTTTGGAACTGTCGGATGCGGCGAAAAACCATATCACAGATGTCGGTTACGACCCGGTTTACGGCGCTCGTCCCTTGAAACGCGCCATCCAGCGGGAGCTGGAAAACCCGCTGGCAAACAAGATTCTGGAAAATGCGTTTGTGGAGGGCGATACAATTGCGATCGACTGCGAAAATAACACTTTGCAATTTCGCAAAAAAGATTCTCGCCCAGCGCTAGTCGGTAATAGTTTGTAGTTGCGTTAGGAACAGGCAAGATGCCTGTTCCACAAATAATAAGTCTTCTTGTGGAACAGGCATCCTGCCTGTTATTGAAAATTAAGAACAGGCAAGATGCCTGTTATTGAAAATGGTGAAACCTGTTACTTGATATCAAGAATTCGAGATGGTGCGGCTGCCGTAAGCATCCATGCTGTAGGCGGGAACGCGAACGCTGTAATCCATCTCTGTTGCTGTGATTGCTACAGCCAATTTTTCAAAAGATTCATCGTTCCAATTCCGCTCGTGGATGGGCTTTGACTGTTCGCCCAGGAAATATGCTTGAGTGCCAATTAATGCTGCTGCGACCCAACCGACGATTAAAAGAGCGATTACAAGAGCCATTTTTGTTTTTTCCTTAACTTTTGTTGATTTATGTAAATAAATGTAACAAAAGTTAGCCGTTAAAGTCAAGGTAGTGTAATGTCGTGGCAACCGTCCGGCAGGTAGTAAATACCGCCCCTGATACTTAGTCTGTAGGGTGCGCACCGCGCCCCCATAGGTAGGGTGCACACCGCGCAACGATATGTATGGTGCGCACCGCGCCCCCATAGGTAGGGTGCACACCGCGCAACGATATGTATGGTGCGCACCGCGCCAATAGGTATCGGGATTGTGAACTGTATCCGAAATAGCAAAACAGATTTTTAGGATTTTAGAGTTAAGAAGTTATAAGTTTTGCATTAATAAATTACGATTAAAACTCTGCCGCTGGCATGAGGAATCGCAGCCAAATTATGAGTTATGATTTATCAGTTTGGATTGGAACTAACAAATTCCAATTACCAAATTTCCAGTACCAATTGCTAATTACCAATCACTCATAAAAATCATGCCAAAGTCAATGTTAAATGACGACCCC
>JAICRN010000074.1 GCA_025937335.1 Microcoleus sp. TY_ISSM_2_bin.22 | reverse complement strand
GTGTAACTCTATCTAATGACAGATGACAGATTATACGGCGTAAGCTTTAACATTTCAATTGTTCGGACATTTTTTTGAACGGTTTCAAAAACTTTACAAGGCTTAGGGTTTCAGGAGCGAGCTATTTTTCAAAGTTAGCTGCACATCAGACACCTGAAAATAATATCCCGCCCTGGGCCGGATCGGGGTTGGAGGTCTAAAACTTGCTCAAATTTTGTCCTAAGTAGTGAGATTTGAGATTAAAGAATTGAATAATTTGGAATGACTTATGAAGCTCGTGGTTTGGAGCTTACGCACAGTTGTATTATTTTTTTTACAGGCATTAATTAAGCAAATTGATATTGATTTTTCCCGCATTCCTTAGCACGATACATCGCAGCATCGGCATTCTTGACTAAAATCTCTGGATCTTGACCGTCACTGGGATACAAACTAATGCCAATACTTGTAGTTACAGAAACTGTATGTTCTTCTAAAATAAAAGGCTGTATGATGGCACCGCAAATTTTTTCAGCTACTTTCGCAGCTTCCTCGCGACCGGGAATTGCGGGGAGAATGACTGTGAATTCGTCGCCGCCCAACCGCGAGATAGTATCGCTGCCGCGCAGGCATTTTTTGAGCCGACTGGCAACTGTTTTTAAGAGCAAATCGCCCACATTGTGTCCGAGAGTGTCGTTGATTGACTTAAATCCATCTAAATCTAAGAAAAGTAAAGCTACCAATTCCTGATTTGTGGAGGCTATTTCTAGAGACTTATGCAAGGATTCGTAGAACATTTGGCGGTTGGGCAAGCCGGTAAGAGCATCGTGATAAGCTTGGTGGCTGAGTTCAGCATTTTGTTGTTTTAGAGCATCTTCTCGGCGCTTGCGCTCGGTAATATCTCGGATCGCTCCGACTAAAAATAGGTTGCCAGCAGCATCTTTGTGGAGGGATCTTTTAGTCGCAATTAAATGGGTAATTCCGTGAGCGTTGGTAAAATATTCTTCGTTTTCTCGCGGCTGGTGAGTTTGCAATACTAATTCGTCTTGCTGCCAAAATATATCGGCTTCGGCTTGGGGAAATAAATCGTAATCTGTTCGGCAAGTTAAAATTTCCAAAGGATAGCCAATAAACCGACAATATGCCTGATTCAAAACAACCCAGCGGTGATTTCGATCCTTGACAAAAATGGGGTCGGGAATGGTATCGATTAGCCATTGTAAAAATTCTTTAGACCGTTTTAATTCTTCTTGCAAGTGAGCCAGATAACCAACAACTGCGGCACCAGAACCCAAAAGACTGAGGATTGGAGGAATTAAGGGGAGCCACCAACCGGCTAAAAAAGCAAAGTATAAACTGGCACTCAGACCGAGACAGATGCTTGATAAACAGCAAGCCGATTGACCGAGGGATCGGAACTTCCAACTCACACTTGCTCCTGCCCAAGACCACAATAAAATCCACAGCAACTCCGCAGCCTCTGGCCAGACATTGATACCCCCGCGTCCGTCTAGGGCAGCACTCAAAATTTGGCTCAAGAAATGAGCCTGAAGCTCGACTCCCGGTATTTGCTGGGGAGGGGCAAACAAACCGGAACTGTAAGAATTTTGGTAAAAGTCTTTGAGGCTGGGGGCATTTGAGCCGATCAAGACAGCGCGCGACCGCACAAAATCAGCGGGTACTTTGCCCGAAAGCACGTCGCTCATCGATACAGTCCGAAAACTGCCTCGCGGGCCGCGCAGGTTGGTCAAAATTTGATAGCCGCGGCTGTCCGATCGAACATAGGCACCGTCATTCGGTTGAAAAGGTCGAAAAACCCCCTTGCCTAACTGCAAGTATTTGGGATAGCCTTTTGATGCTTTAGGGATAATTTTTTCGCTTTTGAGGTAAAGCAAAGCCAGTCTGAGGGCGAAACTTTGATGAGTTTTGCCGTCTTCCGGCCAAGCGTAGAGTAGAGTTCGCCTCACTTTTCCATCAGCGTCTATGACAACATTGTTGAAACCGATTCGATCGAGCTTGTCAAGTACCGGAGGCGGTCGAACTCCGAACCGAGTTTCGTCCGGCATCAACTCAATGCCGATTAAGTTGGGAATAGTTTTAAACGTTTTGAGCAATTCGGCGTTACCCGGTTGAGTTGGCAGATCTCGGTAAACGTCGAGGCCGATCGCCCGCGGCTTGCCAGCGTGCAATTTTTGCAGCAATTGGGTCAATACAGCATCCGAAATTGGGTAGCCGTATTTTTGCAAGTCAGCTTCGTTAATTTCTACAATGGCGATGCGCGAGTCAATTGGTTCGGCCGGCCGCCAGCGCACAAAGTGGTCGAAAGCAGCCCATTCCCACACCTGAAAAAACCCGAACCAGCGCATTACAATCACCGTACCGGCAACGGCACTCGCAGTAATCAATACTCGGCGTTCTCGATCGACCCATTTTTTGATATTTTTTAGCATATTTTGGTATTTTGCCTCGCCCTTCGAGCTTCTAGGCTACTACCACACATAGCTTTTACATCTCGGGGCGATCTGCTCAGTCGATTTGAGATTTTAGATGTTAGATTTTAGATTATCCAATTTTTTGGTTTTTCGGTTCGGGCGAATCGATTTGAAATTTATTGATTTTTCGGTACGATCGGGCTTCAACAGCAGAAACTGGATTGGTCAACCAAAATATGTCATTTTTAAAATCTGTCTGGAAGCATAAACCAGGTTTCTTGAGTTTTTGTGTATGGCAGAAAGAACAAGAAAGAAGGCAGAAGAAAGAATAAAGACTGAAGTTACTATCGACCGCAATGGTTTCACCAATTAATAACTTTCTCAACGTCTCGTGCGGTTGCTATAGAGATGCTTGGATAGATGAGGTACACAATCAAACTTAAAAAGCTTAGCAACACGGGTTTCGGCGTATTATATTTTTCTGTTCACCGCTATCTACCTAGTTTTTACTAACTTTTGATTAATTCTAGATGGGATATTTTAGATTGATTTCTCAGCACGATCGAACGATAAAATCCTTTAAAAATTAGGATGTTTCGTGCCAATCAATCTAAAATTTGCCATCTAAAATCTCAAACTTTTCTGTCAGTTTTGAAAGTTGCGCGGGCCGGTGTAGCCCGATAACTCAGCGAGTTTCTCCAAAGATTGCGTCCCAGAATAAAACTGACCTTTAATCTCCCAAGTCGGGAAACCTTTAACATTCGCAGCAGCAGCTTGGCACATTTGGGCGCGGGAATTTTGCCCCCTGGGATCGCATTCAACGTAATCGATTAAGGCAGCAGCTTCTTTGCCGAACAGCATTTTTTGGTCGTGGCAGTGGGGACACCAGTAAGCGCCGTACTCTTTAGCGCCGATTGCTCGGAGGTGGCGGGCCAAAGCAAGTTGTGCCGGCCCAGAGGTTGTAGTGACAGCAGGGGGTACAATTCCGGGGGTAGAGACAGAAGCAGCAGGCGATCGCACGCTGTTGTAGAGTCCCAAAGCGCCGATCGAACTCACCATTGCCACCAAAATGCCTGTAAACAACAACTGTCCGATATCTTCCCACTCGCGCCCGACTAGCACCAGCACAAACAGCGACAGCGAAAATACGGCGGAACTGATGCAATAAATGCACAGTTCCTGAATTTCAAAAGCCATCAAATACATCAAATAGCTGCTGAAAATTACCATCGCAGCGGTGATGATAAATAGCGCTTGCCAAGTTTTGTTTTCTAGTTGAGAGTGCAGTCCTTTATTGGTGTTGGGATTGACGGCTTTGGGAGCGAATGCCAGGATTGCTATGCTCAAGTAAGCCAGACAGCCTAACAAACTTAAAGGCACTGTGCCGCTTACTGTAGCGTAGGGACTGTTGAGAACTTTGTCGCAGCCGCTGGTGGGACAAATGACTGAGCCTGTCGTGAATTTAGCGATCGTCAGATAGGCCGTTTCTACGACGCCGATGGCTGCGATCGCTGCCATCACAGTCCTAGACCAGCGATGAATCCAAGGGGTTGAACGTCGGCGAATCATTTTTTGATTTGGTAATTGATAATTGGGACGTTGAAAGAAGAAGGAATTTGGGCAACTAGCAATGTCAGGGTTTTAACGGATTTAACGGATGGATGTTGAGGAAAAAGTCAGAAGTCAGAGAAAAGAAATAGCTATCCGTGTATCTGTGACTTCCGTGTCGTGAATCCAGGAAATGGGGAATTGGTGATTGGGAATTGGTGATTGATAATTGGTGATTTTTTCACGGTTAGCTCTTGATTTTCAGCGATTACCGATTACCCGTTACCGATTACCCATTACCCCTTCCCATTTTACGTTTTACTTGTGACTTTGCCAGGTTCCGGTGTTGGCCCTCTTGAGCCATTAGCATCTCTATTTTCCTGTTCGCGCTCTTTCTGTGACAAGCTGCGGCGGGCGGCTTCTACAAACTGACTGACGCGGATCGGATCTATAGGCTGCTCGATGCGGCCGTTTCGTTTCAGGGAACTCGATACGATTACGCCGTCAGCGGCCTGCATGAGGGTGGAAATGTTTTCCCACGAGGCGCCGCTGCCGATGAAAACTGGAATTCCCGCCGCTGCTGCACTCGCGAGTTCTAAGTCTTCGAGATTGGGAGGGCTACCAGTTGTCCAGCCGGAGAGGATTACGGCGTCGGCTAAAGCTCGCCCGATCGTCTCAGAGACGGCTGTGGTCAAGTTGGGGCTGCCTAGGGGTCGCCCGTGCTTGACTAACACGTCTGCTAATATTTTGACATCGCTGCCCAATTCCCGGCGGTAGCGCAGTAGCTGGTGAGCTTGGCCTTCAATTAAGCCTTGGTCGGTAGCCATGATGCCGTTGAGGACGTTGACGCGGATGAATTGAGCACCCGTGCAGGAGGCGATGGCGATCGCGCTGTGGGCGTCGTTTCGCAGTACGTTAACGCCGATCGGCAGCGTCACCAGATTTGTCAGCCTCTCGACTACCAGAGTCATCGCACTTACCACAGCCGGATCTACGGTGTCTTTGGCAAAGGGGGCGTCGAAAAAGTTCTCGACTATGATACCGTTTGCGCCGCCAGAAGCCAGCGCTGTAGCCTCTTGCTCGGCTCTTCCGATAATAGCTTTGAGGTTCCCCCCCCAGCGGGGAGAAGTTGGCAAAGGCTGTAAATGTACGACACCGATTATGGGATTCGGCGTTTTGAATATTTGTTTTAAGTCCACGGATTTTCCTGAAACCACCAAGTTCGCTGACGGCTGACGGCGGATGAGTCACGGTATATTCTAGAATTCTATAGCAAATATGCTGAGAACCCCGTGTCTTTAGACCGGGGATGAAAGCTAGAGACAGGCTTTAGCCTGCAAGTTACCTTCCATTGCTTTGCTTGTCGTTGACTTTACAAAATGCTACTCTATTTTGTAGAGCCAGGGAAAACGAGCAATGTTAAACCTTAGTTACGAGTACAAATTGAAGCCAACCTTAGAGCAAGCTCAAGAAATTGAGCGGGTTCTAACAGTTTGTCGCAAGGTTTGGAACTACGCTTTGCGGGAACGCAAGGACTGGATCAACTCTCGTAAATGTGCGGTCAATGCTTGCTCGATTTCTAAGGAATACATCATTCCGCTTGATGCAGCTTACCCAAATTATTTCCAGCAAAGCAAATCATTGACAGAAGCAAAAGAGCAAATCCCAGAGCTAAAAACTGTGAACGCTCAAGTACTCCAACAAATCTTAAGACGACTGGAGACAGCTTTTGTGGATATGCAGCGCCAAGGAATGGGTTTCCCAAGGTTTAAAAACCAGTATCGGATGAGGTCGTTTGTATTCCCCCAAATGCTTAAAAATTGCATCCAAGGGAATTCGATTAAGCTTCCCCAACTGGGTCAAGTGGAGTTCATTAAGTCTAGGGAGATACCAGACGGATTTGTAATCAAGCAAGCTCGGATAGTTCGCAAGGCTTCAGGGTATTTTGTCGTGATGTCACTGAGGTGTGATGTTAACGTGCCAGACCCTGTAGCATCGGGAAATCCAATAGGGATCGATCTTGGTTTGGATCAATTCTTGGCAACATCTGATGGTGAAGTAGTTAAACGTCCCAAGTTTTTGAAGACCAAACATCGCAAGCTGAAATTGCTGCAACGTCGGTTAAAGAACAAGAAAAAAGGGTCTAACAATCGCCACAAGCTAAACAGAAAGATAGCTAGACATCATCAGCATATTGCCGACACCCGCAAAGATTGGCATTTTAAGCAAGCTCATCATATTTGTGACCAGGCCCGAATGGTATTCGTCGAAGATATCGATTTCAGGGTTTGGGCTAAAGGGCTGTTTTGCAAGCATACGCTAGATGCTGGGTTTGCCCAATTCGTGTCAATACTGCAATGGGTTTGCTGGAAACGAGGCGTATATTTTGGCAAGGTGAATAAAGATTACACCTCGCAGGTATGCCCTCAATGCGATACGCACACAGGTAAAAAGGAGCTTAAAGAAAGACTCCACCAATGCCCTGAGTGTGGTTACACGACGCATAGAGACGTAGCAGCAGCTCAAGTTATCCGAAATCGCGGGTTGTCTGAGGAGGGACGCTTCTTGGACATTAAAGAAAATGCTTGTGGAGACGGTCTGACGGGGACTGGCAACGGTCTAGTTAAGAGTCGCGGAAGCAAGAAGAAGAAAGCTTGAGGGTGTGGCCCGGGCCCACCCTCAAGCAGCCTTTAAGAATCCCCGCGCTGGTCTGCCGGGGAGTGCGTCAACGAGGTTAAGTGGTGAAAGTTGTTCTCTTAATTTTGGCTGTCACCTCCGGATTGTGGGCAGCAATCGAAGTGCTGCTGCGGGTGCTGCTGGGTTTTGGCAATCCCTTAATTTACATTGCCGATGCCGAGTGCGGCTATTTGTTGGCACCAAACCAGAGGGTGCGCCGCTTGGGCAACCGGATTGAGATTAACGAGTATTCGATGCGTACTGGAGCGATCGCCCCGATACCCCCTCCAGAAACTCTGCGTGTCTTGCTGTTGGGAGATTCTGTCGCCAACGGCGGTTGGTGGACACATCAAACCAATACGATCTCGGAAATTATGACTCGGCAGTTGAGACTGCAAGTACAGAATCTGGCGAGCGACGCACAATTAGCTTCAAAAGTCAACTATTCAGATTTTGAAGTTCTCAACGCCTCAGCCAATTCTTGGGGGCCGAGGAATCAACTTGCTTACGCCAAGCGGTTCGGTGTTTTTGGGGCCAAGGCTTTGGTGTTGCTGCTCAATACGGACGATTTGTTTGCATCCGCTCCCTGTGGAGAGGTTGTGGGCCGCGATCGCTCTTACCCGGCTCGCAAACCCCGATCGGCTACGCTAGAGTTATTGAGCCGCTACCTGCTACCAGCATTGCCTGCTCGCCAATTAACAGCACCCAGAGTCGAAAGCCCAGATGTAGTCGGCTGCAACTTAGAAGCTATTTGCCACATCCAGAAAATAGCTAGATCCGCCAACATCCTGTTTTTGCTTGCGGTGACGCCCAAGCTGGGCGAATTCGGCGACCTTGGCCCTCGCGACTGGGAAGTCAAGGCTAGAGAGCGTCTCGCCGAACTCGTGGAAACAGAGAAAATTACTTACATAGATTTTCTTCCCATTTTCAATTGTGCGGCGCAAATTCCAAGTTTGTATCGAGACAGCATTCACCTGAGCCCTGAAGGAAATCAGCTAGTTAGCAAAACCATCAGTCGTCAAATAGTCGCTCTTTTTTGACACCAATCGTGATTTCACCCAAAAACGGATACTGGCCCCCGATTTAGGTTGTGGAGAGCAAAAAAATTTAAACCTTAGTTCAAGCCCCCAAATTCATCTGTGGAGTCAATCTCTAATCTGGAATCTCAAATCTCAAATCGACAGTTTAATCCCGCAATGGGGATATGGAGTCAATCTCAAATCTAAAATCTACAATCTCGAATCGACAAATCAAGCCCCCAGATCGATCTGTGGAGTCAATCTAAAATCTAAAATCTAAAATCGAAAATCGAGTTATATCGAATCCGGTTGCACGGGAACAGTTACCCTTTTCAACGAACAACAAACCCAAACTGTAGAAGCAGCCGGAAACGACTCGATTTGTCTCGATTTAGCTAACTTGCAAAGTAGACTCTAGCTCTTTGGGATACCAAGCTTGACCGTCGAGAGCCATTTGCTCGATCGAACTCGCAAGCCGCAGAGCTTTGAGAGCTTGTTCTCCTCCGACAGAAGGCTGATTTCCACCCCGCACGCAATTAATAAAATGCTCCAACTCTGCGTGGAGCGGTTCAATATTGCTGGTGTAAACTTTCTCGATCAACCCATCTTGACGGTAAAGCACCTGACCGTAATCCGTCACGTAATTGGCGGTTGTTTGTCGGTGAATCAAGATTTCGTTGTTGAGAAAATCTGCCTCTGTCAGAGAATTTTTGCAGTGAGCCGCGATTGAACGGAGTTTGCGGTGCGTCACCTTGCTGGCCGTCAGGGTGGCCACAATGCCGTTAGCAAAGTTCAGCGTCGCTGTCACGTAGTCTAAATAACCTGAATCTGATGCCCTGCTGCCGCTGGCGGTCAGCTTCACCACTTGCGAATCTGCCAATTCCAGGAGCAAGTCGATATCGTGGATCATTAAATCCAAAACTACAGATACGTCGTTAGCCCGCTGGGAATAGGGACTCATCCGGTGAGCTTCCAATGCTAGTAACTCTTCAGTTTTGAGCACTTTGCCGAGTTCCTGAAAAGCTGGATTGAAGCGCTCGATGTGACCCACTTGCAAAATCCGGTGGGCCTCAGCAGCCGCATTCACCAAAGATTCGGCTTCGGCAATGCTAGCGGCGATCGGCTTTTCAATTAAAACGTGAACACCCGCTTGGAGACAAGACATCCCCACAGGGTGGTGCAGGCGAGTTGGAACGGCGACGCAAACTGCATCTACGTGGGCGAGCAAATCCCGGTAGTCTTCAAAGAAGCGAACCCGGTATTTGCTTGCTACATCTATTCCCCGCTCTACATTTATGTCTGCAACACCCACGAGCTCGATATCTTTCAGCAAGCTCAGAACTCGCGTGTGGTGCTGGCCCATATTGCCAACCCCAATCACCCCAATGCGGAGGGGTTCGGGTTGACTTCGCTGGCCGAAAACGTTTGCGTATCCCAATGACATCCTATCTAGCACTCCTGGATTCTCCTCCACCACAGGAATCAAGCCCGTTGGCTTCCCTAAGCTACTCACAGCCATCCAGATAGTACCACAGTCAAACTATTTGTGAAGAATTTCTAAGAGAATCAAGACGGCAGACGGCAGACGGCAGAAAACAGACGGCAGACGGTAAAATTTCTAGAAATTACGTATTGACAAAAACTTCCATTTATTGTAATGGCATTAGGTGATTAATGCCCATCGCCTCACAATTTCTAGAATCAGCAAGCAATCTTAAAATTCAAAACTCGATCTCCTACCTTCTACCTTCAGAAAATATTCGAGTTGCAAAATTTTGCTCCCGATTCGGAGACAGAGCCCGGGCTTTCAAAATCGCGGCTACCAAAAACGCATAGGACAAAACTCCCACCAATGCCAGCAAAAGTACGCTGGCGGCTCCCGACGCATTCCACAAAGCGTGAAGTGCCGAAGCGCTGAAATAACCTACGCCCAAAATTTGCCAGCGTTTCCGGGGTTTGAGGGCGCTCAAACCGATAAAATATCCCAAATAGCCGCTGTAAGCCATGTGTCCGGCGGCTGAACCCAAAATGCGGGGAATTAGCAACTGCAATCCTACTAATTGTCCGGCGTCTGGCCCTGCTTGCAGGGTGACATTTTGGATGACATTGGGAACGTACTGCCCCAGAGTTTCTAACAGTGTAAACCCGACTGCCGAGGCACTTCCTAACAGAATTCCGTCTAAAGGTTCCCAAACGCCGACTCGATCGCGCCACGGATTTTTCAGCCAATTTCCCAGCAGCATCGCTCCCAAAACGGGCAGGGCTTTCAGCAATTCTTCCATTAGACCCGCCCCGAAAAACATTCGGATTAAAAAAGGCAAAAAACTGATTGTTTCGCCTTCGGTTGGCAGGCGGCCGGGCAAAATTTCTCTAAATACGAATATAAATCCTATCAATAAGGGGCCGATCACAATCAGGACTGTAGCTAAAGCCGAACCGAGCAATACCCACCAAGGCTTGTGTTTGCCGCACAGTTGATAGATAAAGTAGTAAGCCGCACTGGCGAGGTAAGCTGACAGCAGCAAGTTGAAAGCTGCGGAATTGCCAACGGCGACAAACATCGACACGACAACAATAACTGTGGCAATACCTGGATATAAGTAAGCTTTTTGGCTTAATTGTTTGCCAGTGGAGGCGATCGGGAATAATTGAGTTAAAGTGAGAGCGTCTTTTTCACTGACAGCCAAATTGCCCGTTGTGAGTGCGGGGAATTCCGGTTTATTTTGGTCAGGGGTTACGGGAGATTCAAAGATGAATTCAGGGCCGTCAAGGCCGAGACTGACGCGATCGCCTGTTTCTAAAATTTGGCAGCCGGAGAGCTTTTTCCCGTTGATATAAGTTCCGTTAGCGCTGTTGAGGTCGCAAATTTCCCATCTCGGAAAATTACCCTCAGTCAGGGGACGGACTGCCGCATGGCGGCGGGAAACCATGCCGTGGCCGATCGACTCTAAAGCTATTTGACAATTGCGATCGCGTCCGATAACGACTTCCCCATCTTCAGAAAGTTGGTAATTGTACGCTGGCGCTCCCGCAGCGCCTTTAGCTGGCACTTGTCGCAGAAATGCGATTTCATTAGTCATGAGTTATGAGTCATCAGTCATCAGTCATTAGTGATGAGCTCGCGAGCTGCTAGCTGATGTTATTTTTGGGCAGTGTTTTTTCGACAGTCATTAGTGATGAGCTCGCGAGCTGTTAGCTGATGTTATTTATCCGCAATTTTTATTCAATAGTTATTAGTTGTTAGCTAAATACTAATAACTAAAGACTAATAACTCATCACTAATGACTCTGCTTATAGATTGGCTCTGGCATCCTGAACGGCTGCATAGAAAAATATGCCAGTTAGCGGTACGCTGAGGGCGAGGATGATGCCGGTGACTAAATTGCCGAGTTGAGCTTCTCCCGAGGACAGCTCAAAGATGGAGCCGACTGCGGCGATCGCCGCGATGCACGAAAGAGCTAAGAGTAAACCACTTTTCGGAGTTCCTGCCATCATACTGATTTTACTGCCTTTGGCGAAAATTTGTGCTTGACTAATTCTTCATTCAATGCCAGCTTGTTTTCTACTCTGTCTACAAACAGCACTCCGTTGAGGTGATCCATTTCGTGCTGAATTGCCCTCGACAGTAACTCTGTTGCGATCAGGGTTTGCGGGCGACCGTATTCGTCGCGGTAGGAGACTTCAATGGCTTCTGGGCGTTTGACTTCTAAATAAACTCCCG
The DNA here is from genome assembly GCA_025937335.1 of Microcoleus sp. TY_ISSM_2_bin.22. Classification (GTDB taxonomy): domain Bacteria; phylum Cyanobacteriota; class Cyanobacteriia; order Cyanobacteriales; family Microcoleaceae; genus Microcoleus. The sequence continues at coordinate 2,022 of JAICRN010000074.1, read as the reverse complement.
GAATGCTCAAACACCCTTCTTGCAAGATGCAGATATCGCTGCTGCTACTTTTAATGGTGGGGTTGATCAAAACGATTGGGGGTGTGGCGGGGTTTTCCGGGTCGCAGTCGAGCACTATTACTTGTTTGTGGACTCCGACTTGAGGGGCTGCCAAACCGATGCCGTCTGCACTGTACATGGTTTGCAGCATTTCTCGGACTAGCTGCCGAATTTCTGCATCGACGCTTTTGACGCGCTTGGCTGGCTGCCGCAGGACGCGATCGCCTAATGTGTGTATTGTTAGGGGCGGTTTTTGTAACTTTTTCTTTTCAATCAAAACCTGAGCCGTCATAAAACCTCGGGGGATGTTTGGAAACCCCCAACGAAAGCTGTTGGGGGATGAAATTGGAACCAATACTATTATTTTCAATAATAATCTAATTTTAAGTAGCCATGACTGGAAACGCACCAAACCAACGGCCGGTTATTTCTCTGGGACTTTCGCCTGTTTTAGTGGCGGTAGATATTGCGGCGGCGATCGCGCTTTTGCTGGCTGTTTTGCCGATCGTCAAGTTTTGGGCGGTTTTGCCCGATCAAATTCCGATTCATTTCGGCTTGGGGGGGCTGCCTGATGCTTGGGCCGACAAGGTAACAATTTGGATGCTCCCGGCAGTGGGTGCCATTATTTTTGCGGTTTTAACTGCGGTATCGCGCTATCCGCATACTTTTAACTATCCGGTACCGATTACTTCTGAGAACGCTCGCCGGCAATATCTGTTGGGGCGAGGGCTTTTGGTTTGGCTGAAGGCGGAGATTTGCTGGCTGTTGGCCTTTGTGGTGCGCCAGCAAATTCTTGTTACCTTGGGCAATGTTCAAAGGTTTAGTGTGGAGTTGGTTTTGGGGATAATTGTTTTGATATTTGCGACGGTTGGCGTGTATTTGCTCAAGGCTTATTTGGCTCGCTAGATGTAGGGTAAAAAACTTACATCTACCCCAAGATAAAGTTTTTTGGGTAGATTTTTTTATCGCTGATGATATTATGCTACATCAAACCAATAAATAAAAATGTTTTTATTGAGGACTTTAGTGTTCTAATTTTTTTGATAATTTTAGTCTTCACTATAAACATTTTTGATGGCGGTAATTGACCGAAAGTATCCAGGATACAAGCCCTCGGATTCATCCGTGGGGTCAAGCCTTCAATTCTAAAATCTAAAATCTAAAATCTAAAATCTAAAATCGATTGACTGGACATGATAGGAATCACAGGGGAGAGGTTTGTGCTGCGGTAAACGCCGATCGACTAACCCATCAGATATGTTTGCTGATTGTTCATCGGCAATACTCGCAACCGTCGATTTTTCAAATCAGGTTCTAAGCCTAGTTCTTCCATTGGAATCACGCCCAACAAAACAGCAGAAACGCCTTCGGGCAATTCTAAACAATCAAATCTGCCTTCTCTTCCCTCTACAATAATTTGAGCGCCTGCAAAAATTCGACCTTTTTTGATGCCAGCCGATGTTTCTACATCTCTTTCTCCTACTTGTTTTAAACCTAGTTGGCTAATAATGGGAGCTGGCAAGGAAAGCAGTGTCGCTCCGGTATCGACAATCACCTTATCGATCGTCACAGAGCGAACTTCCTCAGCAGAAATGAATCCCCGTTCGGCCATAACTAGATCGATAAAATTTGTGACGGCGATTGTTGTGAGAACTTGACCCATTTGTTTGCCTTGAAGATTGGGGAGTACGAGTGTCATAATTATGTTACCTCTTTGAGTGCATTTTATGGTAGATTTTTGGGCGGTTTCGTCCGCTCGAATATTAAACCATCAGATATGTTTGTTCTTCATTCATCGGCAATACTCGCAGCCGTTGATTTTTTAAATCTGGTTCTAAGCCTAGCCTTTCCATCGGAATCACGCCCAGCAAAACCGCATCAACTCCTTCGGGCATTTCCAGGCAGTCAAACACTGCTTGTCGCCCTTCAACTTCAAGCATAATATCTTGAAAAATCCGCCCTTTCCTCACCCTCGCAGCAGTT
>JAICRN010000579.1 GCA_025937335.1 Microcoleus sp. TY_ISSM_2_bin.22 | reverse complement strand
TATTGATAATCGGGCATTGGGCATTGGGCATTGGGCATTAATATTTCTTCTTCCTTCTTCCTTCTTCCGACGGACATCCGACGGACATCCGTTACATCCGTTACATCCGTTACAGAATCCGTTGCCGAACTTCCCTCTTCCTTCTCCAGACTTTGCAGTGCCGGAAGGAAAATAGAAGTACGATCGCCCTTAAATTCTGCATTGAGCGCCCTTTCTCGCTGCACCAGACGCCACAAACCGGGCAAAGAAGGCAAAATCTTCCCCAAAGGCGGCTTGCCCATTTTTTGCCCTCTCAGCAAAAATTCCAAACCCTGCTCCGGCAATCCCATCATCCGAAAGATTTCGCCCAACAAAGTCGCATTAAAATAGGCGTGAGAACCCAGCAAAGTTGCCGTTTCATTAAAGTTTAAGCCGATCGCGCGATCGCCCAAAACCACCTTGAATATTTCTCCCCAAACCCCACAAGTCAGCGGCCGGTTAATCGACCAAGTTAGGGGTCGGATTGCACCGGGAATAACTTCTGCTGCAATAGTTCGCGTCCAGAATGGCTGCAAATTAGTAATCGGGCGACTTTGCAAAATCCAAACTTTTTCACCGTCCCAACTCCACTCAATATCCTGCGGGATTCCGTGAAAAAATGCTTCAATTGCTTGCGCTTGTTTTACCAATTCTGCTATAATAGATTGAGGAATTATTGAATTACTTTGAAGTTCAGTTAATTGTTTTTCTAATAATTCAGGTTTACTAAAATCAATTTCTAAGTGAACCGGAGTACATTGTCCGCCGACAACAGCCTCGGCTCCTCCCGGTAAAGCTTCTATAATTACCTGGGAACCACCATCTAAAGGATTGCGACTGAACATGACTCCCGCAAATTCGCTGTCAATATAAGGCTGAATTAATACAGCCATTTGGGTATCGGGCAAGTGTCGCTGTCGGCGGTAAGCCACAGCTTCGGAAGTCCAATAAGACTGGCGGCAGCGATTAATTGCATCGAGCAATTCTGCTTCAGAGAAAACAGGCCCAATGGTTTGATATTGTCCAGCCGCTGAACTAAGAGCCCCGTCTTCTCCCGCAGCAGAAGAACGCACAATCATTCGATTTTGGATTTTGGTTTTTAGATTTTGGATTAAAACATCAATACTTGACAAATGCTCGGAATTTTTATTTTCCCCTCTTCCTTCTTTCTTCTTCCCTCGGACTTCTTCCTTCTTGCTGACATCCGTTACATCCCGTACATTGCTCGTTGCCGAACTTCCTTCTTCCTTCGATAACAATATAAAACCAGCAGGTACGTTAAAACCGGCTCGTTTGAGTTGAGACAATTTAGCAGCTTTATCGCCGCAGATTGCAGCATCTAAGGAGTCATCAAGAGAAAACAATTGATCTGATTTAGATAAAGCCATATCATCACCCTGACTGAAATTAATTGCTGCTAACAACAAAGCTAATCCTGCTGCTGCTAAAAATTCTGCCATTGATTGTCGCCACACCCAAACCCAGATTGGGGTACACAGACACCCGCAACGGGAAGCAAAGAGTCTCGCCCGATCGCCCTCACCCCACCACCGCTGTGCCAAACCCCACACCAGCAGCCCCCAAATGCCCGATGAAACAGCCACCGGCGGCGAAAATACCAAAAGACCCCAAACAGCGTTGGTCACGCCTCCACCTCGGGCGATCGCATATCGGCCGGCAACTAGCGGAATTAACAGCGCGATCGCGATCTCCGGTGCATCCGGAAACCAAAATCGCCCCGCCAATACCGGCACAATACCCCTGGCAATTTCCGCCAACACCGCAGCAATTCCCGCTAATTTCCCCCCGTGAACGAAAGCTGCCGACACGCCCACATTCCCCGTGCCCAGCGCCCTCAAATCTCGGCGGGCAAACACTCGCACCGCCCATCCCGTTAGCGGTAAAGCACCCAGGCTGAAACTAGCAGCCAACAGCAATGCTATTGTCCCCAACGGCATAAAATCAGCTCTCCTATTTTCAACCTCCAAACATTATGACGGCAATTCTGTCAATTTTTCTGTCTTCCGATATATCAACCAGACGGCATTAGCACTTAAGATAATGTAAAAGTAGAGTAAATAAGGATTTAGCCTAATGATAGATATCAGCTTGACCGCTCCCATGGCAGTTCTTGTTGCACCCATCAAGCAAGTAGCGATCGATCTGCTGATGCAGCAGCCAGTGCCGGAATCAAGTGTCAGCTTGACCGCTCCAATAGCAGTTCTTGGTGTTGGCTTTGTTGCCGCAGTTACGATCGGCTCGATCGCCTGGTACAACTCCAAGCGCCCCCCCGGTTGGGAATCCAAAGAACGCCCTGATTTTGTTCCGAAAGTTGATAAAGACGATTTGATTGCTGATGTTTCTGACTCGAAACGTAAATAAAACAAAGTTTCTTTAGAGGAATAAAAGCAGGACTTGTGCAATAATGAGAAAACTCGGTTATTGCGAGTTTGTCATTGCCAGCAGGAGCGGCAATTTCAATGGTACGCTTTTCCATTTTTTGCGCAAGTCCTAGAAATTTCAAATCCCAATCTAAAATCTACAATAAGGTGCGCTCCTAAGCACCTTACATATACAGGACTAAGGCTAAAAAGTAGTTTTAGACGGTACATTTAGCCTAAGGTGCGCCAAGTGCACCTACAGATGCTGCGTCTAAGACAGATATAGAATTTCTGCCTAAGTCTTGTGAATATTGTGTAGGGACTATTCAGAAAAAGCCCCTACAAATTGGCTGTACCGCGCCAGTTCTGCTTGTTTATTTTTGCAGCGGATTGAGTTTCGTAACCGAGCTTTCTTGGGCATCTTCAGTGCTATCTTTCAGGAAACTAGAAGCATCCTTAACGGCGGCGCCTACTCTCTCTAAAATATTGGCATCAGGATCGCTGCGATCGAATACGGGTTGAGCCGGATTTGGCTGTCCGTCTGGCGCTTCTAAGAGAGCTCTATCTCCGCCGAGTGCGGGGTCAAACTTGTCAGTTTCCATCGGTGCAGAGCCCGGATCGAGCAGCTTTGAGCAATTAGATTGAGCGTTACTTCAGGCCAGGAGGCGGTCGCTTGCGATCGACAAATCAGCCCGATTCTTTTCGGCTTTAACAGGCGATTGATTGACTTTAGGGTCAGTAGACATTTGATAATTCGTGTATCCATCACCGCCAGCCTTGTGGGGGTTATTCATTCCTCCAGCTTGAACGGGAGGATTCTCAGGTCGAGCACCTCGAACATCGCCCGCATTGCAAGCGGTGCTGGCAAACAGCAGCACACCTGCCATAAATACAGTCAAAAATTGACCGATACGCAGTCTTTTAAAAAAAGCAGTTACAGTGTTCACAAAATTTTTCCAAATTTTTCCTACTACTTGTCAAGAGTAAAAATAAACTCCCCATAGCTGCCTCTAACGGCGGTGATACTTTGCCGGATATGGCTATCTATTTTTTTATAACTTTAGATGGATTTAAAAAGTGCGATCGCCTTCGAGGGATTATTTTTAGTAGGACTCACACGCCGGTATCTAGAAACCCGGGAGAAAAACCGGGTTTCTATAGAAAGTTCGGTTGAGAAACTCGCGTACCCGACGCAGAAGAAAAGGGCGGAGGTAGTTTCAAAGCGCAGTCTTCGGGTGCGTTGCAATAATTGCTCGATGACAAAAGCTTTTCTGTTTTTGACTGCGGCCAAAAACGGATGCTTGCGAACGACTCCTGCCGTGGAAATATAAAAATTTTAGACTCAGGTTCAAGATTACCAGATTCATCGGGAGAGTAAATCTAAAATCTAAAATCTAAAATCTAAAATCAATTGACGTACCCTACCAGCTACTAACCTCAGAACGCTACTGCTAATCTGGGAATTTTTCGACTTTCGCTTCAGCTTGCAAAGTCAGCACGCCAGCTTCCACATTTAGCTGCTGAATTCGCAGCGACATTCCCTCAAGTTCAAAATTTCGCAAGTTTAAAACT